>CBDUMX010000210.1:0-4007 GCA_965368435.1 uncultured bacterium | reverse complement strand
CACTAATTTTTGGAATGAAGTATACCTGTTGGGGAGCGGCGCGACAAGTGACCGGAAGCATGCATTTATTGGAGATTGAATCGGATTACCGCATTCTGATTGATTGCGGACTCGATTATGAAACCCAAAACAATCACGACCCAAATATTCGATTTCCATTTGAGCCTTCGGACATAGATGTTTTAATATTGACTCATGCTCACATCGACCACAGCGGCAATATTCCAAATTTAGTTAAACAGGGTTTTAAAGGCGAGATATTTTGCACAGAGCCAACTGCTTACCTATTGGATAAACTATGGATAGACTCGGTTAACATTCAGAATGCCAATAGAAAGCGGAATAGAGGCAAGGCTAAGCTGTTTGGACATAAAGACATCAAAGACAGTTTAGACCAACTGCTGACGTTTGAATTTTACAAGGAATTTAAACTGAACGATCAGCTGAGTTTTACTTTTCACGAAGCTGGACACATATTAGGAGCAGCAAGTGTTTCCCTCAATTATACATACAAAGGGAAGTCAATGAAAATAGGCTTTACAGGAGATTTAGGCAATTACGGTTCTAAACTAATAGTAGATCCCCAGCCAATGCATGGTTTGAATTATCTTATTAGTGAATCTACTTACGGCAATAGAAAGCATATAGTAAAAAGAAGCGCTGAGGAAGAGCTCAAAGAATATATCATAAAGACATGTGTTAACTCTCCAGGTAGACTAATCATTCCAGCATTCAGCGTTGGTAGAACCCAAGCAATACTTTTCACCCTTAATAAACTATTTGCGAGCGGTGAGGTACCGCCTATAAAGGTGTTTGCCGACAGTCCATTAGCCTTAGCAAGCACTAATATTCACAATAAGTTTCATTCCTTTCTGAATGTTGAAGCAAAAGCTCATTTGAGCGAAGGAGCAGAGCTTTTTGAATTCAAATCATTAAACTTAATAGAAACCGCATCAGATGTTGAAGAGATGGAGTATCACCGTGACGCTTGCATTATAGTTTCATCTGCTGGTATGCTTGAAGGGGGAAGAATTCAGCAGCATATTGCCGAAAACATTGAGAATCCACTTTGCACCATATTGATTGCTGGATTCTGTTCACCAGGAACCTTGGGTGCTCAATTACTCATGGGTAATTCCAGTATTCGAATAAAGGGTAAGGACAGATATGTTTACGCCAGAATTGCACAGACGGATGTGTTCAGTGCTCACCCCGATGTTGATGGATTAAAGAAATACATAGAAGATAGTATTTCTGATCAGTTTACTTCATTATTCTTAGTTCACGGCGAGGAGCAAAGTATGGAAGATTTGAAGGAAGAAGTGTCGAAAGAATTAGATTTAGAAGTGCTTATTCCTGAAAGAGGAAAAGTCTTTGAATTAACAGCCTGATAAGCAGGAATTCAGCTGCTTGCTAAAGGCAAAATTGACGCTTGTCAATTTATCCCCAATTCTGTCCACAATTTGTGGGTATTTTAGCGTTCTAAATGCCTGAAAAATGGCACATTGCCTATATTTTGCTCGCCTTTATATTTAAGTAAAACATGAATTCGGAAAACGAGAAAATAATTCCAATTAACATTGAGGATGAAATGAAGACAGCATACATCGATTATTCGATGTCTGTTATAGTTTCAAGAGCACTTCCAGATGTACGCGATGGCTTGAAACCAGTGCATCGACGAGTATTGTACGGGATGACTGATTTAGGATTGGCTAGCAATAGACCATATAAGAAATCAGCGAGAATAGTAGGTGAAGTTTTGGGTAAGTATCACCCACATGGCGACAGCTCGGTTTACGACACCATGGTGCGTATGGCGCAAGATTGGAGTTTGAGGTATCCAATGGTAGATGGACAAGGTAACTTTGGTTCCATTGACGGAGACCCTCCTGCAGCAATGCGTTATACGGAAGCGAGAATGCGAAAGATTGCAGAAGAGATGTTAACTGATATTGATAAAGATACGGTTAATTTCAATCCAAACTTTGATGATTCATTGTCGGAACCTTCAGTTTTGCCAGCGCGTATTCCAAATTTATTGGTGAATGGAGCTTCTGGTATTGCCGTAGGTATGGCAACAAATATGCCTCCTCACAATCTAAGCGAAGTTATAGATGGTACAGTTGCTTTTATAGATAATCCAGAAATTGAAATATCTGAGCTAATACAACATGTAAAAGCTCCTGATTTCCCGACCGGCGGAACTATTTATGGTTATGAGGGCGTGAAGCAAGCATTGGAGACAGGTAGAGGACGCGTAGTAATGCGCGGAAAAGCCAGTTTTGATGTTAAAAAGAGCGGCAGAGAGCAAATTATCATTACCGAAGTGCCATATCAGGTGAGTCCTTCTCAAATCATTGTAAAAGCAGTAGACTTGGTTAATGATAAAGTTATTGAAGGAATATCAGAAATTAGAGATGAGAGCGGTCGACAAGGATTGAGGATAGTATTTGATTTGAAACGCGACGCTATACCGAATATAGTTTTAAATAAGCTGTATAAGTATACACCACTTCAAACTTCGTTTAGTGTAAATAATATCGCTTTGGTAAACGGGCGACCAAAAATGCTAAATGTGAAGGACATGATTAGGCATTATGTTGATCATCGACACGAAGTAGTAACCAGAAGAACTGAATATCTATTAAGAGAAGCGGAGAAACGCGCTCACATCTTAGAAGGCCTTTTAATAGCCATCGACAACTTAGATGCGGTTATCAAGCTAATTAGAGCCTCAGCAACACCAGAAGATGCCAGAAACGGCCTGATGGAGCAATTCAAATTGAGTGAGATACAAGCTAAAGCAATCCTCGACATGAGATTGCAGAAGTTAACTGGACTTGAACGCGACAAAATTAGAGCAGAGCATACTGCCTTAATGGAAACCATTGCTGATTTACAAGATATCTTGGCTAAGGTTGAACGCAGAATGCAAATTATCAAAGATGAATTGTTAGAGATAAAAGAGAAATACGGTGATGAGCGAAGAACGAATATTGAATTTGATGCAAGCGAGATAAATATAGAAGACCTAATTCCAAATGAAGAAATGGTTGTGACTATTTCTCATGTTGGCTATATTAAGCGAACTAGCCTGACTGAGTACAAAGCTCAAAATAGAGGAGGGACTGGAAATAGGGGAGTTGCTCATAGAGACGAAGACTTTGTAGAGCATTTGTTCGTCACTAAAACACATAATTATATATTGTTATTCACAGACCACGGAAGGTGCTTCTGGATGAAAGTTTACGAAATTCCTGAAGGATCGAAAGTATCTAAAGGTAGAGCGATTCAGAACTTAATAAATATGCCTAAGGAAGATAGCATCAAAGCCTTTGTTGCAGTAGGTGACCTTAAAGATGAGGACTATGTGAACAATAACTATATCATAATGTGTACTAAAAAGGGTACAATTAAAAAGACTTCCTTAGAGCAATACAGTAGACCGAGATCTAATGGTATTAATGCCATTACAGTTCGTGAAGGCGATATGTTATTGGAGGCAAAGCTAACCGATGGTACTTGTGAGATACTCATGGCTAAGCGTTCTGGAAAGGCGATACGATTCAATGAAGAAAACGTTCGACCTATGGGTAGAACAGCAGCAGGAGTGAGAGGAGTGAGGTTAGAAAATGACGAAGATGAGGTTGTTGGTATGGTTTGTGTACCTTCAAGTGCAGAAGATACTTCAATAATGGTAGTTTCAGAACGAGGATATGGAAAACGAACAGATGTAGATGATTACAGAATAACTGGAAGAGGTGGTAAAGGAGTTAAAACTTTAAACATCACTGATAAAACCGGACATTTAATCTCTATAAAGGACGTTACCGATGAGAATGATTTGATGATTATCAATAAATCCGGCATCACCATTCGATTGAGAATGTTAGATGTTAGGGTTATGGGAAGAGCAACTCAAGGGGTGCGCGTTATAAAAATAAGAGATAAAGACGAAATTGCATCCGTAGCAAAAGTTCCTGTTGAAGACGAGGAAGATATAG
>CBDUMX010000209.1:0-4009 GCA_965368435.1 uncultured bacterium | reverse complement strand
ATTTGATTATAACCTTATTATTAAAGTCATGAAGAACAACAAAAATCTTAAAGGGTTTTTACGACTAAGTGCGTTAACCTTTTTAATCTTGGCAACTTCCGTTGTCAATTTAACTTACTCACAAATTACTATTGATGGTCACAACTGTGATGGTTCTGGCAATCCAGAATGGCCCGACTCAACAGCCTCTATTGATTACGGCGATCCTAGCGGTGTGCCCGCATCAGGTGACTATCAACGTTTATGGTTTGATATATATCAACAAACCATTCAATTCGCGTTCACCCGTAAATCAACTACAACAGGAAATGCTTCCTTCTCACTTTACTTCAACACAGATTGCGATACATCTACAGGAGATATGAGTGTAGGTGGTGCTGAAACAGCAATGTTTTTTAGCATTTCAAGTGGATCAGCAATTTCCAATACGGATGTTTATACTTATTCCAGTGGAACTTGGTCTAGCCAAAGTAAAACCTTTACAGGTTATGTAGGTGATTCTACCTGTGGAGCGACAAACAGAAACTTTTTTGAGTTTGCAATTAATGTCAACAAATTAGTTGATGTCTGCAATATTGGAGGAGGTACGTCTGGCTGCGGCGGAATATATCTGACTTATGCCGCTTCGCATGCAGGTGCAACATTTGGCTCTGCGTTTAAAGATGAATTTCTGGTAAATCGTTTTGTGTTTATCAATGATCCTCCTGTACTTAGTTTTTCTGGTCCAACAGAAGTTTGTTCTGGTGTAGCTGCGAGTTTTGATGCAAGTGCAAGTACAGAAAACAACTCAATTAACACAAGCTATGATGATGTAGCTTCGTATGAATGGGATTTTAGCTATAATGGTACCTTCAATACGGAAGCTACTGGAAGCACAGCAACTCATACCTTTACAGGTACTGCAGCTCATACTGTTGCCGTAAGAATTACCGATGTATTTGGATGTAGAGATTCAGTAATTAACCATGTAGTTAATTCATATATGCAACCAAATGTTAGCGCCAATCTTGTTTCCATTGATTCTACAGGTAAAAACTACTGCCATCAGTTTGAATTTACATATGCAGCCAGCGCAACAGACTATAATAGCAATTCTTTGAGTAGTTTTACTTGGGAATTCCCGGACGGATCAACAACAACAGGTTCAAGTCCACAAATGCACACGTACAATCCATGTTATTGGGCTATTAGTGGCGATAAGAACATTTATGTAACTGCAACTGATGACAAAGGATGTGAGGCTACTGCCACTATTCTTCCTCCAGTTCCAGTTGAACTGATTTCTTTCACAGGAGAAGTGGTAGGAAACGATGCTCACATTAAGTGGCAAACCGCATCTGAAATCAATAGTGAATACTTTATAATTGAGAAGTCTTTAGACGGCAAGAACTATGTACATCTAAACACTATAGATGCTGCCGGTAACAGCACTGAAATCCTAAATTATATGATCATTGATCCAAATATGGAAGACGGTAATGTTTATTACAGATTAACACAATACGATTTCAATGGTGCGAATGAGGTATTTGATCCTATCGTTCTCAACAAGAAAAGTGCAGAGCAAGGAAGAATCAAAGTTTCTCCTAATCCAGGTGTTGATGTTGTAAATGTAGTTTTACCTCCAAGTAAAAATGCTGGAGATCTTGTAATACTTGATATGGTTGGTAAAGAAGTTTATCACCAAACTATAGAAGCAAATAGAACAACTAGTTCACTAGATATTGATGTTGCTGCATTACCTAAAGGTATGTATTACATCAGATTTGGAAACGATAAAGAAGGCTTTATTAGCCAAATGATACAGTTATTATAATTTAATATTTTAATACATAAGGCGAGTCCCGCAGAAATGCGGGGCTCTTTTTGTTTTATGTCAATTCAAATAATTGTCTACAAGCTATTAATCACTTAAAATTGCAGCCAAATTATGGCATTACAATGCGGAATAGTAGGCCTTCCTAATGTGGGCAAGTCTACCTTGTTTAATTGTTTATCAAGCGCTAAAGCAGAAAGTGCTAATTATCCTTTTTGCACAATTGAACCCAATGTTGGAACGATAAGTGTTCCTGATGATCGTCTTAAGAAGCTTGCAGATTTAGTTAAGCCTGAAAGAATTATGCCTACCACTGTTGAAATAGTGGATATAGCTGGTTTGGTTAAAGGTGCTAGTCAAGGAGAGGGACTGGGCAATCAGTTTCTAGGAAACATTAGAAACACCAATGCGATTTTACATGTAGTACGTTGCTTCGACAATGAAAACATAACACATGTTGATGGCTCAGTTGACCCTGTAAGAGATAAAGAAATCATAGACACAGAATTGCAATTAAAGGACCTTGAAGCTATTGAAACTAAGATAGCTAAGGTTAAAAAGATTGCAGAGATTGGTGATAAAGAAGCTAAAGCTGTTTATGATATCGCTGTGAAAATCAGAGCCCAGCTGGAGCAAGGTAAATCAGCGAGGTCTACCAATCTTGATCCTAAACAATGGGCATTGGTAAGCGATTTAAATCTCTTAACCGCCAAACCCGTGCTTTATGTGTGTAATGTAGATGAAGCTAGTGTAGTAGATGGAAATCAACACACTAAACGTTTTATTGAATCTCTAGATGAAGACGATGCTGAAGTACTTCTTGTATCTGCACAAATTGAGTCGGAGATGATAGATATGGAAGACGAGGATAGAGGCATGTTCCTCGAAGAAATGGGCCTTAATGAAAGCGGTGTAGATAGAATAATTCATTCAGCCTATAAGCTTTTAAATTATATAACATACTTCACAGCTGGAGTTAAAGAGGTAAGAGCTTGGACCATTACCAAAGGTATGAAAGCTCCACAAGCAGCTGGAGTTATCCATACTGATTTTGAAAAGGGCTTCATAAGAGCAGAAGTCATTGCTTATGAAGATTATATACAATATGGTACGGAAGCAGCATGCAGAGATGCTGGAAAGCTGAGAGTAGAAGGTAAGGAGTATGTTGTTTCTGACGGCGACGTTATGCACTTCAGATTTAATGTATAAACTTTTGTTTAAATTTAGAACTTATATTTGCACTATGAATAAATTGAAAAACGCTATTAATATTATTGGTTTAATGTTAATTATGACCTTTGCTGTTACTGCTTGTAATAACGGCGAGAAATGTAAAGATGATTGTAAGAAAGAATGCTGCGATAGCAAGAAAGAATGCAAAGACGACTGTGAGAAAGAGTGCTGTGCAGACAAAGAAAAAGAATGCTGCAAGGACGGAGAAAAATGTGAAAAGCACCAGAATGAAGGTGATGTAGAAGCAACAGATAGTACATCAACTACTCAAGCGGAAGCACATGTTTGTGGAGATGACTGTCACGCAAACGGATGCACTGCTAAAGTAAGCTCTGAGAAGAAAGCTTGCAAGCCAGGATGCGAAAAAGAGTGCTGCAGCAAAGCATAATAATGAGATAGAATATTTAGATCCAGATAGTCATTAGATTATCTGGATTTTTTATGCCTAATAGTCACACCATATCAGCAGTAATTATTTGCTTCAATGAGGAGGCAAATATTGAGAATTGTTTAAAATCACTAGTTGAGGTTTGCGACGAAATTGTAGTTGTAGACTCCTTCAGCACGGATCGTACGCTAGAAATCTGTGAGAGATACAATGCAATTGTATTTCAACGTGAGTGGGAAGGCTATAGCAAGGCAAAGAACTACGGTAATTCTAAAGCTAAGTCAGATTATATTCTGTCCTTAGATGCCGATGAGGTTTTATCCGATGACTTGATTGCCTCTATTAATCATCTAAAAACTCAAGGACTTAAGACCAATTATTCGCTAAGGCGCATCACCAATTATTGTGGAAAGTGGATTAAGCACGCTGGCTGGTATCCCGATATTAAATTTAGATTGTTTCCCAAAGGTGAAGCAGAATGGCAAGGTGATCATGTACACGAAAGTCTAATTAGTCAAAATTCATTGAAAAATATAACGCTCGATGGACATTTACTGCACTATTCGTACAAA
>CBDUMX010000208.1:0-4022 GCA_965368435.1 uncultured bacterium | reverse complement strand
AGACAAAGAATAAAATGGTAGATAAAGAAATATTGTTAGACAATAAGCAATTCACACTCGGAATCTTTGATAATTCTGATAAGCTTATAAATGCTGTGAATTCGCTGAGAAAGAAAGGAGTTAAAATCTTTGACTGTTATACTCCATTTCCTGTACACCATTTAGATAAAGCATTGGGTTATAAGCGTACTAATTTAACTGTTGGTGCTTTTATAATGGGTATGCTAGGTGGGCTTTCAGGTTTTTCATTGGCATACTATACCAATGTTCACGATTGGCCGATGATAATAGGTGGTAAACCAAAAGATATCTCAGTTTTTACCAGTTTCATACCGGTAATATTTGAGCTTACTATCTTATTTACTGCTTTTGGCATGGTGATTATGTTCTTTACACGGAGCAGAATGATTCATGGAATCAAAGAAGATATCTTAGATATACGCCAAACTGATGACTTAATGATTTTAGCAATCGACAATAGCCAAGAACAACCGATGGAGGCTTCTGAGATTAGATCTATGATAGAAGCAGAAGGAGCTATAGAAGTTAGAGAAAAAGGAGAGGCGTTTACACCTTCATATACAAATTAGAATATCATGAAATTGAACAGAAAATTTATATATACATTTGGTCTACTTGCAGTAGTAGCGAGTATTTCTTCTTGCGTAAGCTCTGGCGACAATCAAGGTATTGAATATGCTCCGCAGATGTACGTATCTCAAGGATATGAGCCATTTACTCAAACTCAGTTATTTGAGCATAACCCTAATGGTATGACCATGAGGTTGCCAGTTAACGGAACTATTGCAAGAGGGCAATTAGACTATGTTTATCCAAATCCTAATACTGGAGCTGGATATGAAGCAGCCAGTACCTTTACTTCCAACATCCCTGCTACTGAAGCAAATGTTAAAGAAGGTGAAAGACTATACAATTATGCCTGCTGGCATTGTCACGGTAAGAAAGGTGGCAATGACGGTCCAATATTTAAATCAGGTAAAATGCCTGGTCCGAGTTGGGCAAATGTTCAAGCTGAGTATATGCAAAATCTACCAATGGGTAAAATGTACCACACCATTACCTATGGTAAAGGATTGATGGGCTCACACGCTGCTATATTATCCCCAGAAGAAAGATGGAAAGTGATTTATTATATTAAATCAATGAGCTTAGGTGATGCATTCACTATCGTTGCGGATGAAGAAGTGGCCGAAGAAATAGAGGAACCAGCTACTGTAGATTCAACAATAGTTGAAGCGGTTGAGGATCATGCAGGACATGGTCATTAGTTAATTAGAAGAGAATAGAAAATATCAAAATAAAGTAAAATGGGACACCACATAATTACGGAAGTTGCACAGGAAAAGTACAAGTTTACTGGTAGATCTAAGATGATTGCAATCGTATTGATGATTGCAGGTATCGCTATCGCTGGCTTTGGTGCGATGCAAGTTAAAAGTCATTGGGGCGATTCTAAAGAAGAAACCCATGAAGTTGCATCTGAAAGTCATGATGGACATCAGGCAACGGAAGCGGCGGATGCTCATCACGCAGAGTCTGTTGCAGAAGAACATGCTGATGAACACGCTACAGCTTCTCACGGTCATGAGAAGAGCTGGACTAGCAGGCTATATGCTAATTTATTAATGAATAGCTATTACTTTATGCTTTTTGCAGTAGGTGCCTTGTTCTTTTTGGCAGTGAACTATGTTGCCAACGCGGGTTGGGCCACTATGCTTAAAAGGATACCAGAAGCCATGAGTGCTTTTGTGATCTTCGCTGTTGTAGCCATTATAGCTACCATTTATTTTTCAAAGGACCAATTATACCATTGGATGGAATACTTCAGCCACGGTTATGGTGAATCTGATGCGGGATACGACAGAATATTAGAGAGTAAAGCATGGCTGCTAAACAATACAACAATGTTTGTGATTGCTCCGCTTATTATTATCGTTTGGTATGCCATACGAATGATTCTTAGAAGAAATAGTATTAAAGAAGATGCTGAAGGTGGTTTAGCCTATTTCAGAAAATCTACACGATGGTCTGCAGCCTTTATCTTCTTTTTCGCATTTTCATTCTCTGCTTTAGCTTGGGTGTTTATCATGAGTATTGATGCTCATTGGTACTCAACCATGTTCTCAGTATACAATTTCGCAGTGGCATTTGTAACTGGCCTCACTGTAATGATGATGATATTACTTTATCTGAAATCCAAAGGTTATATGGAAATGGTATCAGATGAGGTAGTGCATGATTTAGGTAAGTTTATGTTTGCCTTCTCGATCTTTTGGGGTTATATATTTCTAGGACAATGGTTGCTAATATGGTACGCCAATATTCCTGAAGAGACAGTATACTTCGCAGCTCGTTTAGAAGGAGGGTATAGAACATTATTCTATGTAAATATTATCATGTGTTTCTTATTGCCATTCCTCATTCTTATGATGCGAAATGCGAAAAGAAATCCATTGGTATTGATAGTTGCTGGCTCAATAATACTTGTAGGACATTGGATAGATATGTTCTTAATGGTTATGCCTGGAACAGTTGGTGAGCACGGAGGAATAGGAGCATTGGAGATTGGAATGACCATGGCATTTGCCGGTTTATTCATCTATGTAGTGCTCTATTCATTGTCGAAAGCCAATTTATACCCTACCAATCATCCATACTTCTTGGAGTCTGCTAATCACGATGTAGGACCATAAGAAGGTATAAAGAAAATCAAAAAGGGGTGTCGGTTGACATCCCTTTTTTTATGTGTTACACTTTGAAAATCAAAGGCTTATTAAAAAATAAACCCCAAATCTCGTGAGAGATTTGGGGTTGCCCCTATGAAAATTAAGATTAAAAAAGATAAGTCAAATTTACATTAATCTGACAAAACTCAAAATATTAGTAAGTGTTTATTTTGATCCTTTTTGAAAGTTCTTCTACGTCAGATTTAAACTTCTTATCAGTATCAATTAAGTCATTTACAGTCTGACAAGCATGTATAACAGTAGAGTGATCTCTGCCGCCAAAATACATTCCTATATTCTTTAGTGAAGCTTGAGTTAATTGTTTGGCGAAGTACATTGATATTTGTCTCGCTTGAACAATTTCACGTTTACGTGTTTTAGACTTCATTAAATCTACGCTCACACCAAAGTAATCTGAAACTAGTTTCTGTATAAATTCAATTGAAATTTCTCTAGACGAATTCTTGACGAAATTCTTCATCATTTTCTTCGCCATATCTAAGTCGATTTCTTTTCTGTTCAGAGAAGCTTGAGCAATAAGTGAAATTAACGCGCCTTCCAATTCTCTGATATTTGAATCTATTTTATTAGCTACGTATTCTATAACTTCAGGTTCAAATTTAATTCCATCCTGATACATCTTCTGTTCTAGAATATTTACTCTTGTTTCGAAATCTGGATTCTGCAAATCTGCTGATAGTCCCCATTTGAATCTCGACAATAGTCTTTCATCTACATCTTTTAGATCTTTTGGTGGACGATCACAGGTAAGTATTAATTGCTTTTGATTTTGATGTAAGTAGTTAAAGATTTGGAAGAAAACTTCTTGTGTCTTTTCTTTTTTCGCGAAGAATTGAACATCATCAACTATTAATACATCTATCATTTGATAGAAATGTAAAAAGTCATTGTAGTTGCCATTTTTAGCACTATCTACATATTGATTAATAAATCGCTCTGATGAAACATATAGAACAGATTTATTGCTCGAAATTTCTTTAATTCTATTTCCTATTGCATGAACTAGGTGTGTTTTTCCTAGACCAACTCCACCGAAGATCATAAGTGGATTAAATGCTGTACCCCCAGGTTTATTAGCAACTGCATAACCTGCAGATCTTGCCAACCTATTGCATTCGCCTTCAATGAAATTGTCAAAGGTGTACGAGGCATTTAGTTGAGAATCAATATTTAATTTCTTAAGACCTGGAATAATAAAAGGATTGTGAATATTATTCGAAAGGTTAATGGGCATACCCATTTCATTTTTATTGT
>CBDUMX010000207.1:0-4065 GCA_965368435.1 uncultured bacterium | reverse complement strand
GTATATTAAACCCGTATTCTTAGCGTAGCATTCAAGTCCTTTGAAGCTGTTTACCAAATTTATTTGCTCTTCTTGCATAATGGTAATGGTACTGTCGAATTGATAAGCGCCATAAGATGCTGGTGCGTGTAGTTTATCTATGTAAAATTCTGATTCGGGATCTGAATTATATAGGTTTCCATCCCAAGTCTTGCCGAGTGCAAAAGGTTTACTCATGATTAGTTCTTGAAAATCAAAATCCGACTTAATAATTTCTACATCACTAACAGATACGCTGTAGGTGCGTGCAAATTTCCAAGCTGAACTTGGACTCATTTTAGCTGAAACTTCAATTTTAAATGCGGTATTGCCGTATGCATTTATGAACTTATCAGTTACCTTGTGTTCTACTTGATAAGTGAAGCTGTCTTTAGCTGCACCTGTTCCGTGAAAGACTACACTGTCCATTTGATAAATCCAAGTATATCCAGTGTCAATTAGTAAATAGTAAGAGCTATTATCAACAACTGCCTCAAGTACATTTTTTTTACATGAGATTGCAGTTAGAGATATAAAAAGTGCAAGTGTTAAATAGTATTTCATCGCTTTGTAATTAGCAAAATAAGCTATAGATTTTTGCACTTTTTAATAAATCAATTCACAAAACGATAATATGTGATAAATTTGACCACCAATGACAACAATATTGAACGGAAAGGAGCTTGCGCTCAAGCTAAGACATGAAATTAAAGCAGAGGTAGAAAGTATTAGAGCTAAGGGAAATCGGGCCCCTCACCTTGCGGCTATTTTGGTTGGAGATGATGGTGCAAGCACAACCTATGTAAATAGTAAAGAAAGGGATTGTGAATTTGTCGGATTTGACTCTACTGTTCACAGACTTGCGGCTGATATAACAGAAAGCGAGTTACTTAACTATATATCTGAAATTAATAATAATAGCGATATAGATGGATTAATCGTTCAATTACCACTCCCAAAACATATAGATGCAGAAAAAGTTACAGAGGCAATTAGCCCAGATATAGATGTGGACGGATTTCATACTAATAGTGTCGGGAAATTAACCAAAGGAGAAGATACCTTTATTTCAGCTACGCCTTTTGGTATAATTAAGTTGTTAGAGGAGTATAAGATTGAAACTTCTGGTGCTCACTGCGTGGTTATAGGAAGAAGTAATATAGTTGGAAGACCAATGAGCATATTGATGTCGAGAAGCGGATATCCGGGGAATGCCACTGTAACATTATGCCACAGCAGGACAAAAGACTTGGCGTATTTTACTAAAAACGCAGATATCGTAATTGCAGCATTGGGGATACCTGATTTCCTAAAAGCAGATATGGTAAAGGACGGAGCTGTTGTGATTGATGTTGGGATAACTAGGGTTGATGCGGACAATGCAAAAGGCTATGTTTTAAAAGGCGATGTTGATTTTGACCAATTGAAATCTAAATGTTCCGCAATTACTCCTGTTCCAGGAGGTGTAGGTCCTATGACTCGATACGGATTGCTTTTCAATACAATGAAGAGTTATAAAAAGAAAATGAATTTATGATTAAGTATCCCGTCATGGAGTACTTCTACTCCGTTCAAGGAGAAGGGCATTTTGCCGGTGTTCCGGCATTCTTTATACGCTTAGGTGGTTGCGATGTTGGATGTGTTTGGTGCGATGTAAAGGAAAGCTGGGATGCGAGTAATCATCCTCAATTAAGCGTGGAAGAGCTAGTGAGCGTGGCAAAGCAAAGCCAAGCCGAAATCATAATTATCACAGGTGGTGAACCTGCAATGTATGATTTGATTCCGCTCTGTGAGGCCTTGAAAAATGAAGGCTATAAATTACACATAGAAACTTCAGGAGTATATCCAATTAAAGGTAAATTTGATTGGATTACCTTTTCACCAAAGAAATTTAAGGCACCATTAAAAGAAGTTGCTGATGCCGCTAATGAATTGAAAATCATAGTGTTCAATAGGTCAGATTTAAAATGGGCAGAAGAGCATATGAAAACTGTGCCACCTGAATGCCTGCTCTTTTTACAGGCTGAGTGGGATAAGAGGCAAGAAATGAACGGGGTGATTTTTGAGTATATTTTAAAACATCCATTTTGGAGAATATCTCATCAAACCCATAAGTATATGGAGGTGGATTAAATTCTACTAACACATTGTTTTCACAGTTGGAAGTGGCAATAGTGCTTTCAATACTGCGTTTTAAAGTCAAGCTAAATTTATGAAACAATCTAATTTTATCATCACAATTGCTTCTACTGTTGTTTTCGCATTATTATTCTATAAAAATTCTGTTGGACTTAATGTGGCCATCTTTGGAATAATTACTTCGGTATTAATAGCTGTCTTTAAAAAAGATTTTATTCGCTCAAGGCTTAATAAGGTGGTCTTGGCTGGTTTTGCTTTAAGTGCTATTGCATTTGGCTTATATGGTAGCCCCTTTGCCATTATTCTTTCATTAATGTCTTTTGCTATGCTTTTTGGTTTGCACACTGCAGAACCCTTGAAGAATATCCTAGTTAGTTTCCCCAATTTCTTCGCAAGCTATTTTATGTCGTGGAATGATTTTATTAAATCAATGGGTGAGACAATGAGGTTGAGAAGATCATTGAGTATTATAAAATTAGCGAGAATTACACTTATTCCTTTGCTAATTATCATAGTATTTATAGCTCTTTACAGTGCGGGGAGTAATTTCTTTGGAAAGATTGTAGCTGATATTCTCAACAATCTGGGAAACTATCTAGAAATAATCTTTAAGAATGTGAATATAGTGTTAATCTTAGTATTGATTCTCGGTCTGTTCTTCTCGGTTATTCATTCTTTAAAACTGCTTAGTACGTGGTTTTCTAAATTAGATCAAGGATACATAGATGATTTGCTACGGACTAGAAAAGCTCAATCTGGTTTCATGAATAGAATGCTAGATTTAAAATATGAGTACAAATCTGCAGTCTTTTTATTTTATACTTTGAATGCGCTTTTGCTTGCTCTATTGGCTGTAGAGATAAAAAATGTTTGGTTTGGTTTTAGTTGGGAAGGAGAGTTCTTAAAGCCTCTAGTTCACGAAGGAACCATAGTGTTAATATTTACAATCTTGATTTCAATAGCATTGACAGCTTACTTTTTCCGACGCAATTTGAATTTTTACTCAAAGAACAAAAACTTATTAGTGTTGGCCAAAGTTTGGATAGCGCTCAACGCAGTCTTGGTTGTGTCAGTTGCAATAAGAAACTATTATTATATTCAACATTTTGCTTTAGCATATAAGCGCATTGGAGTATACTTCTTTTTACTATTGTGCTTCATTGGTTTGCTTTTACTTTGGTATAAGCTAGTTCACAAGAAAAGTACCTATTATCTAATGCGCTCAAATGCAATAGTGGCATATTCTGGTTTGATTCTTTTGCTTTTGGTAAATTGGGACGTTGTAATAGCTAAATATAATTTTTCTCATTCAAGTACTGCTTTTATTCATCTAGACTTTATGAAAACACTTAGCGATAAGGCTCTGCCTTATCTAGATTTGACGGAGGAAGAAAAAGCACAAATAGAAGCAGAGCAAATTGAAGCCATTCCTTTTTACAAGCCAGGTTATTTTGAGCGTTCATTTTATAATGATGACGTAGAATACAAAAAACAGAAATTTCTAAAGAAATATAGGTCAAAGTCGTGGTTGGAAATTAATTTGGCAGAGCGCAAGGCATATGAATTACTCACTGAAAAATCGTTAAATAAGGAGTAGAATTTCATGTAATCTCAGTTTCTCCTATAGACAGAATAGTCTTATTTTGAGAGAAAATGTAAAGAATCACACAAAATTTAATTATTAGAAATAAAGTTTAATGTTTATTTTATTTTAATATAAACTACTGAATATCAATGCAAAGCGCATTGTACTATTGTTAATAAAGTGTTAATTGTAACGAATTTACTGTTTTAAGTATGCTTTTTGAATACTTTTGTGATAGACAATTACTCATGCTCTATAGTATGAAGTGATTTGATTATAACCTTATTATTAAAGTCATGAAGAACAACAAAAATCTTAAAGGG
>CBDUMX010000206.1:0-4076 GCA_965368435.1 uncultured bacterium | reverse complement strand
TATATGGACTATTCTGATGATGTGATATATGCCAATTTCACCCCTGATCAAAAAGACAGAATGCAGGCTAATTTTGATGCAAGCAACGGAGTGCTTTATGCTTTAAGTCAATCTACAGCTTGTGGAGCGACTGCTGCAGTTTCAAATACTGCGCTCGAAGCTTCAATTGCATTATACCCAAATCCAACGTCTAATGAATTTATTATTAAGTCTGATGAGAACTCAATTGGACAAACATTTGTAATCTGTGATCTGTTAGGAAATGTAGTCTTAAAAGGGAGTTTAGCAAATAATGAAACTCATATTGATTTGAGTTCTGTTGGTTCAGGAATCTATTTCATTAAGATTGGAGGATATGCTAAGAGTTTTAAGATTGTTAAGCGTAGATAATCTAACAAATTCAATGATTCGCACATTCTATTAAGCATTGTATTTTAAATTATTTTCTAAATTATTATTTTCGCTTTGGCTGCTGATTCTTAACTCTTAAGACTTATTACTATGACATCAAAACAAATCCTTATCTTCATTATTGCTGCTACAGCAATTCTTTTTAATTCTTGCAGCGGTTCTGACACTCCTGCCAAAGACCATTGCTCCGATGGTATTCAAAACGGTGATGAAACTGGAGTAGATTGTGGTGGTTCCTGTGAGCCATGTGCATCTACAGCATCTTGGAAAGAAGTTAGCGCTCCAACCGTTAACCAAATTTTTGGCATCTATTTCCCCACCAATCAGACTGGATGGGCAGTTGGGCCTCTAGGCAATATAATGAAGTCTACTGATGGCGGAATGACTTGGTCAGCGCAAAGCTCTCCATTCACTGGTAATTTGTGGCAAATTGAAATGATAGATGAACAAACTGGAGTAATAGGAGGCAGCGAGGGAATCATTAGAACAACGGATGGAGGAAAGAATTGGGCAGTTGTATACAATAATGGCAGCGTTGGAGGAATAGACTTTGTAAATTCAAGCGTAGGATACGCAGCTGGAGGAGATGAGTCTATAGTCTTGAAAACCATTGATGGTGGCAAAACTTGGACAGAATTAAGCATAGGTATTACTGCCGACCCTACCGGCTATTTAGATGTGGCTTTCTTCAATGAAAATTATGGATATGTATGCGGAACCGCTTATACTGGTGATGCTGCTATAATGACCACTGATGGTGGAGCAACCTGGCAAGAAGTTAGCACCAGTCACCCCTGCCCTATTTTTTCTGTTGATGTATTCGACGATAAATATGTGAGAGCCGGTGGCTATTATTTTTTCACTACTGAGAATGCAGGTAAAAACTGGTCGGCTAATCTAGACCATATCAGCGAAGGCAAAATGCGTGCATCTTCTTTTATTTCTAAAGACGAGGGATGGATTGCAGGTGAAAACTTATACATTTATCACACCACTGATGGTGGTACCACCTGGGAAAAAAGTGAATCAACAATGGGTGATGCCTATATGTGGACACTGCATTTTAACGACTCTCAACACGGTTGGGCAGTTGGTCCTCGCAGCAAAATATATGTTTACAGCCCGGATTGATTTTACAAAGTCTTTAAACTTTAAAAGAATCAATCGAGACACCTCAGTTTTAAAAGCTGATATCAGTTATGCTCTACTTTAAAACATTGATTTCAAAGAATTAGATCAACAAGAATTCAATCCTGTCTAATCCAAAAATTACAGTAAACCATTTGTAAGGGTTTCTACGTTTAGATTTCAATAATCTTCAGAATGCATTCCAATTTGCATATCTGTGCCAGTATGAACGGTCTTAATAAAGAATTCTTCTTTGTCCTCGGAATTTACAATATATATAGATGTAAAGTCGCCAGCCTTCATAGCCGACCATTCCTCTGGAAAATAAGGCTGAAATACATTTCTGCTTATCTCAAGCTGAGCATCCATATTAATGTATTTTGAAGGAATATCATTGAATACCGTACTGCCATTGGCATCCCTAATTTCAATTTTCACTACTTCACCTTCTATCCGATCAATTTGCATGTCTCCTAAACTTAGATCTTTAGATATTATAGTGTCTATCGTTTCAGCTGAACTTTGGCTATAGCTAAGTACAGCATCTGAAATACCCTCTATTGAGTTCAGGCTATGAACAAACTCCTGTTGTGGCTCTGTGCACGATTGCATCATTCCCAAAGCGCACATCACTATCATCATTCTTAGTATTCTCATGTATTTTGTCATATCGCATAAAGATAGTTCAATAAAACGGAAGAAAGATATATTTCAGAATTGTTTGCTACTGAACATAAATACCAGCCGCCACTTAGTTTAGTGAACAAGGCTCTGGATAATTATAGATTTCAAAATGGTTTTTATGGAATCGAGCAATTATTGGAGTTCTGATTGCTATTAACGTAAACAAAGAAGGGATTGAGTTGAACTCAATCCCTTGCTAAGCCATACACTTAAGCTGTCCCCCATGAAAGGACTAAAAAAGCAAGCCCTAAATAGGGCTTGCCTTCTGCTATTTATAGTGGCAACCAACCACCTAACTCAATACTTAATTCTACATCAGTGTCTGAGCTGACCGATATATTACCTAAATCTATTTGGTTAGTACTGGTTAATAGCGCGTGACCACTAACTTCTAAGCGTCCGTCATTATCGCTATCTTCATAGCTAATCAAGTGAATTTCATAATTACCATCTTCTATAAATGACAGGGTAAACTCTCCAGTGCTCTTAACTACTGCACTGTTTACAGCTTTGGCAAATTGTACATTGCTTTCACCCTTACCTTTACTTTCGGCAACTAAATCAAATGTTCCCTTTTCATATAGATATACCACAGTATAACTAGAGTTGCTTCCTTCTACATCACCCATTATATGAGATGTTTTTTCCTCAGCAGTTATACGGATGTAGGATTGCATTTCTGTTGCAGAAACAAATTCATAATCATTTGATTCTTCTTTGATAAGTTTTCTCAAATCAAAATCAAACACAATGTTGTTTTCCTGACTAGCAGACAATTGTTGTTTTCCTTCTATAATAATTGATTCTGAAGTACTTGCGATTTTGTCTTTAGTTCCTCCTACTAAGTGAACATAACAACCTGGAGAGTTTCCTTGAGCATCTTGCTCATAATCTAACACAAATTCCACTGTGCTAAATTGACTTGCTTCCAGATCTAAATGCCCCAGATTAGCCGTTTTACCTTCAGTCAAGGCAGAAAGTTCAAGCGTAGTCTTGTTAAAGCCTTCAATTGATTGACCGTCGACTTTAACATCTGATACAGTAACAAATACCGCTTGCACATTAGCGTCGTCTAGCGGCGCGTCAGTAGCTTTAAATGTGGTATAGTGGCTGTTCTTTGAAATATCCTCCTTGCTGCAAGAGCTCAAGAAAATTCCAAAACCAATCATACCTGCGATTAGTGCTAAATTTAAGGTGTTCTTAACGTTTAAAGTTTTCATAATTTTTAGAGTTTTCATAATTCTTGTTTTTTATTGGTTGGCGTTTGCTCAAGCTCTAATCCTATTAATTAAATGTAAACAGGACTAGAACTTTAGCTTTAATTGTCTTGTTTAACATCTCATATAATTCAATGCTCATGCCAAGAGCATAAACATTTGTAAAGCACTGACTATTTGACATATAGCGAATTTACATAATACAATAAATTTTCATTTTGAAATTAACGTTTTCAATATGAAAACTGAAACTGACTATTTTTCAGCTTGTCTGCTAGGACATAAACTGCTTTAAACTATTTTCGATATAATGAAAGAAAGCAACGCCTATATCTTAGGAACTGACTTCGAAGAACTGAATCGCTTGGGCATACAACATCAGATCTGGGCTAGCGAAGCGCAAAAAGGCTGGAGCTTAGCTCAATTCACTGAAGGGGACACCCTTCTCGACCTTGGCTGTGGTCCTGGATTTGCTAGTAGAGAACTCGCCTATATTGCGGGTAAAAGAGGGAAAGTAATTGGCATCGACAAATCGGCACAATACATACAGTTCTTGAAACAAGTAGCAAAATCACATGCCTTAAACATTGAGGCCGTAGAAGCAGATTTTAATGCAATGCAGCTGGAAGCTGATTC
>CBDUMX010000205.1:0-4080 GCA_965368435.1 uncultured bacterium | reverse complement strand
TACAATATTTCTTGCGCAGTGCAGCTTTCATTAACTTATTTGGAGTAATTGAATACATTTAATTGTTTTAGCCTAACTGCAGTGAGTCTAGCTACTTTGAATATTGCTTCTGTTATTTAGTGTATTATTTTTCTATTTCTTTTTTGGCCAGCAAAAGTTGCTCGTTGTAGTCCTGTATGCGGGCATGCGCAAGGCCATCAATCAGCAATATGACAACCAACATTGCGATTGTAGTAATCATGCTGGCTCTCCAATTTGGTGATGGTAAAAAGTAAAGCAAGAGCGCACAAACAACAATAATGATTGGTATGGCTGTAAATACTACGGTTTTGTATTCCTTTAACGTTGCTTCAGCTCTTTTAAGTTCAGAATCCACAAACGCCGATGCATCTGCTGTATAATCTTTTTCGAATTGGGTCACTCTAGCTTTATTAGTAAAGAACAAACCAAGCCCAATAATTAGCAAGAGAACTCCAGCAACTAAAGTTGGGATAATGTATGCTTTGGCCATTTCAGTTTTACCCAATTGCCAAAACCCAACACTCGCTGCCATAAATAGTATACCGAAAAGGATGAAAAAAGGAGTTGAAAAAAGTTCTGATTTCGCCCAATCTGTCGATGTTTTTAATATGTCCATGTCTTAATTCTAAAAATACAGTATTGTCTAACCAACACTTTAAAGCAATCTATACCATTCAAAAATACTTTACAAATCAGTAGATTCCAATGCGCATAGCTTCTCACAATATTCTTAACTCGTAATCCTTAATTCTTAATCCATAATTCTAAATTCCCAAAACCTATCTTTGCCCCATGCCCAACACCAATCCTTGTCCAAAATGCGGATCTGAGTATGCTTACCCTATGGATGCGCTTATGATTTGTCCGGAATGCAACCACGAATGGAATCCTGAACATCAAGATGAAAGCGAGACTGCAATTGTGAAAGACGCAAATGGCAATGTTCTGCAGGATGGCGACAGTGTTACTGTAATCAAAGACTTAGCGGTAAAGGGAGCACCCAAACCTCTTAAAGCGGGAACTAAGGATAAAAACATAAGACTGGTTGAAGGCGACCACAACATTGATTGCAAAATCGATGGTTTTGGATCTATGGCTCTCAAATCAGAGTTTGTTAAGAAAGCATAAAAAAAGGGGCACTATCGCACCCCTTTCGTTCATTTAGGTTTATTGTTCCCTAATCTACATTATCATGCAGAAAAGAGTTATTAGATCTTAGTTCTGGTTTCTTATTGGGTTCTTCTACCAAGCTCGTTCTAGATATTTCCGACTCTGATGAATGTGGTTTTTCTTCCAAATTCACTCCCTTGCGGATATATGCTGGAACTGATTCGAGTTCTTCAACTCCGTCATCTTTAGTCGCTGTCTTATTTAAATCCTTGAGATAACGCATTCTCTGCTTCATCTCCTGTATCTTTCTATCTGCATCTATATCTTCTTGAGAGCGCTGAGTTTGTTGTATCTCATCGAAAATAGTGGTTTGCTTTTTAGTTGCTTCATCTTCAGTTTCAAGATCTAGAGGAGCAACTTCAAATTCCACTTCATCTTCTGCACTGTAATTGGTTTTATATCGATTTGATTGTCGGTTATAACCAGTAGCAATTACAGTAACTGAAATGCTTCTTCCAAGATTAGAATCATAACATAAACCGCATTTAAGGCTAGCTTCCATTCCTGCTTCGGTCTGTAGGAACTCATTGATTTGGGCATATTCATCCATGGTAGCTTCTTCATCACCATAGCTGATGTTTACCAATAAATCACTAGCTCCTTTAATCTTATTATCATCTAATAAAGGCGAATTCAATGCTTGGGTGACAGCGCGCATGGCTCTATCGTCGCCTTCCGACATTCCGATTCCCATGATAGACACCCCACTATCCGTCATAGCGGTTTTTACATCTTCGAAATCAACATTAATGCTACCGGCTATGGTGATTATCTCAGCTATTCCTTTTGCAGCTGTGGTTAATACATTATCTGCATGACCAAAGGCTTTGCTAATTGGAAGGTTGCCATAGATATCCTTAATTCTATCATTGGAAACTACCAGTAGAGAGTCCACACATTCGCGCATTTCATCTATACCGTGAAAAGCAGCATCGCATCTTCTGTTTCCTTCGAAAGTGAATGGGGTAGTAACTATACCAACGGTTAAGATGCCCATATCTTTAGCTGCTTTAGCTAAAACTGGTGCAGCACCCGTTCCTGTTCCACCGCCCATACCAGCAGTAACAAATACCATTTGAGTATTTACTCCAAGGGTTTCTATAATGTCTTTGATGCTCTCCTCGGCAGCCTTGCGACCAACCTCAGGGTTTGAACCAGCACCTCTACCTTCTGTAAGGGAATTACCAATTTGAATTTTATTTGGGATTGGACTGCTTTCTAAGGCCTGTGCATCCGTATTGCAGATAAAGAAGTCGACACCAGTGATCCCTTCCTTATACATGTGATTAACGGCATTGCCACCTCCTCCACCAACTCCAATAACTTTAATAATCGACGATTTGTCTTTTGGTAATTCTACAGTAAAACTCATATTTTTTTATTTAAAATCAGTAACGTCGGCTTCGTCTTTCAGCCAATCTTTTATTTTGTCGAAAAGCGATGCTTTGTTAGCAGCACTTTCTGCTGATATGCTAATAGTATGCTCATTATCTCCCGCTCTTGCTCCTTCTAATCCTCTCAGCACTAATCCGACAGCAGTAGCGTAGATTGGACTTTTCACTTCTTCTACCATTCCTTTAGAAAGGTGTTCAGTTGGATATCCAATTCTAGCATCTAAGCCAGTAACAAACTCTGCAAGTTGAGCAATATGTTTAAGTTGAGAACCTCCGCCAGTGATTACAATACCACCAGCAAGTTTCTTTTCCATATTAGAAGCTTTTATTTCATAATAAACCAGCTCCATAATTTCTTCTATTCTAGCCTGTATAATCTTAGCTAAATTTTTAATCGCTATTTCTTTAGGCTCTCTACCTCTAATTCCAGGTATACTTACAATTTCATTTTCAGATAATTCATTGGCCAGGGCACTACCAAATTTCACTTTAAGTAGCTCCGCATGTGCTTTCATCACATTGCAACCTTCTTTGATGTCTTCAGTGATGATATTGCCACCATATGGAATTACAGCTGTGTGACGAATGATGTTTTCATGGAAGATAGCAACGTCGGTTGTTCCACCCCCAATATCAACCAAAACAACTCCAGCTTCTAGTTCTTCTGGACTCAATACTGATTCCGAAGATGCCAAAGGCTCTAGTGCAAGGTCGGCAACTTTTAAAGCTGATTTCTCAACGCACTTATAAATATTTTTTGCAGCGGTAATTTGACCAGTAATGATGTGGAAATTGCCTTCTAGCTTAACTCCTGCCATGCCTACTGGATCTACTATCCCTGGTTCATCATCGACAGAATAGTCTTGTGGAAGAACATGAATAATTCTATCGCCAGGCTTTACGGCAAGTTTGAACATATCACTTTCCAATCTCTTCAGATCTTCTTCATTGATTTCAGATTCACCATCATTTCTGATGATCATCCCTCTGTGTTGAAGACTGTTTATATGAGCTCCTGCAATACCGACATGAACTCTTTTGATGTCTACATTCGACTTTTCCGAAGCATCTTTAACTGCTTGATGTATGGCTGCAACCGTCTTGTCTATATTCGACACAACCCCTCTTGTAACACCGCCATGTGATGCCACTTTACCCATACCAAGAATATCAACTTTACCATATTCATTGGCTCGTCCAACTATAGCGCATACTTTAGTAGTTCCTATATCTAGGCCTACAACAATTTTTTCTTTTGATACTTCCATGTGTCTTAATTACAAACTATTTGATCTTCAAAGCTTAAATTGATGGTTTTATACTTATCCCAACCTAAGCTGTTCAATCCGTGCTTATAAAACTTTTCCAGCTTGTGAAACTTTTCTTCTAAGTCAACTGGCTCGCCTATAATTATTTGCTGAGAGCTTATTTTCGGGATGAGAATTAACTCCCCATCGTTCGTTACAAATATCTGCTCACATAGGGCCTCGGCGAA
>CBDUMX010000204.1:0-4087 GCA_965368435.1 uncultured bacterium | reverse complement strand
AATGAAAATTAGCGTAATAGGTGCAGGAAATGTTGGAGCTACATGTGCCGATGTTTTAGCTCAAAAAGACATCGTAAATGAAGTTGTACTTTTAGATATCAAAGAGAACTATGCTGAAGGTAAAGCTTTAGACATCTGGGAGTGCTCTCCAGTGAATTATTATGATACCAGATTGACTGGTGCCACTAATGACTACTCTAAAACAGCAAACTCTGAAGTGGTGGTAATTACATCTGGCCTTCCGAGAAAACCCGGTATGAGCAGAGATGATCTTATTGAAACCAATGCTAAAATTGTTAAGTCAGTTACAGAACAAGTAATTCAATACTCACCTAAGGCTAAAATTATAGTGGTATCTAACCCATTGGATGTAATGACATATTGCTCCTATTTAGCTGCTAAAAAACCTTCAAATGAAGTTTTTGGAATGGCTGGTGTTCTAGACACAGCTAGATATCGTTCGTTTTTAGCGATGGAATTGAATTGTTCTCCTAAAGATATTCAAGCGGTCCTTATGGGAGGTCACGGCGACACTATGGTTCCACTGCCTCGATATACCACAGTTGCTGGTATTCCTGTTACTGAGCTAGTAGGTAAAGAAAGATTAGATGCTATCATAGAACGAACTAAAAAAGGTGGAGGAGAAATAGTAAATCTGCTTGGAACTTCGGGATGGTATGCACCTGGTTCAGCAGCAGCGCAAATGGCTGAAGCAATAGTTAAAGATTCTCAAAGAATATTTCCAAGTTGTGCTTGGCTTGACGGGCAATATGGCCTGAGCGATATTTACCTTGGGGTGCCAACTAAATTAGGAAAGAATGGTATTGAAGAAATCATCGAGTTACAATTGAATGATGAAGAAATGGAGTTGCTTAAAACCTCTGCTTCTCACGTTAAAGACGTAATGGATGTGCTCGACAATATGAAGTTGTTTTAGAATCTAGCAACTACTTTATACGCAATTCTTCTTCGCCATTTCAACAGATAAATGGCCCACAGTAATAATGTAGCCACTACGGCTATGAGCAAAGCTAAAAGTAACTTTGCTTTGATCAAGACTATTATATTTAGACTCAAGAGAATAATGCAAATTACTTCTCCTAAAACACTGTAGGCCAAAGCGTTAAGAGCTAATTGTTTTAGGCTGAATCTGAAATTTGTATTTTTTAGGATTTTGCGTTTGTTGTTTAATTTGATATAAGTGTGATTCTTAATATGGTTTTTTAAAAGCCGATCAAACATGAAAAAATAAGGAGTTTTAACACTTAAATCCTTGCAGATACTTCTACTGAATATTCTTGTTCTACTGTGAAATGCTGAAACACCGCTAAAGAAAGCGAATATCTGTCTTCCTGCAATTCTAAGTGGTTCAACTAGCCTTGATGATTTAGCTGGTGTGAAACCATATACCATTTCACAATTGCTTTTTTCAATGACAAAGAACAGTGGTAAAAGCTCGCGTGCATCGTAAGGAAAATTAGAATCTAGACTTAAGAAATACTTAGCCCTGCCGTGCATTGCTCCGCAAAGGACAGCCGCATTATTGTAAGTATGTGATTTAATTAGAAAGACGGTGACAGCAGAATAAGTCGAACTAAATTCCTTTATTACATTCCATTCTTCTTGAAAATCAGCATTGCAGAGTATGATGATTTCATGCGTATAGCCTTCTGAATTTAATAAATCTAAAAGCTGGTTTAACAGATTTTGAACATTTGAATCTGTTTCTGTAATGGTTATTATGACGCAAACATCAAGATGCATTTTGTACAAAGTAAGTTTAAATTAGCTTTGCCTGCTCAAATGATAGACAAGCCAGTAAAACACATGCTCATCGCATCATTGCTTTTTGCAATCATGAATGTTCTGGTAAAATTAATACATCATATTCCAGTTGCACAAATTGTATTTATGCGATCTGCTATAATGTTTATTATCGTTTTTACTATGCTTAAAACTCGAGGTGTAAAGCCTTCTGGTAAAAATAGAACATTATTGATGCTAAGAGGACTATTCGGTTCAGCGGGAATAGCATTTTTCTTCTATACTTTGCATCACATGCCTTTGGCTTCAGCAGTAGTGGTACATTACCTTACTCCAGTATTTACGGCCATAATCGCATTTATAGTGATGAAAGAAAAACTTCATCTTCCTCAGTGGTTGTTTTTTGCAATGTGCTTTGCTGGTATATTTATAATCAAGGGATTTGACGCTCGAGTAGATACACTAAGTATCGCGATTGGCATACTAGGAACAATTGGCGCAGCTTCAGCCTACAATATCATAAGTATACTCAAAGAAAGAGAACATCATTTGGTTATCATGTACTATTTTCCCTTGGTTACCATTCCTTTGGTACTTCTATACATTTTATTCAGTGGAGACTGGGTATGGGGTAATTTGGTGGATTGGATTATCCTTGTTAGTATAGGAGTCCTTACTTATGGTGCACAGTATTTTTTAACCAAATCCTATCAATTAGGAAAAGTAAATAAGGTTTCGATCATTTCTTACTTGGGCATTATCTATGCATTGGGATTTGGCTTTGTCTTTTTTGATGAGTGGTACAATTGGAAAGCATTAGTAGGAGTATTGTTAGTAATCAGCGGTGTGCTTCTAAATGTGTTCTATAAACAAAAGCAATAATTACTTTCTCAAAGCTACTACGGGGTCTAATCTAGCAGCTGAAAATGCAGGGATAATACCTGCAATAATCCCTATAAAAGCTGACACTATTACACCTTGGAGCATTATACCTGCACTCTGAAATATCGTGAATTCTGTATATCTGCTGACTAAAGCACCAAGTATTATAACCATTACTATTCCAGCGATGGCGCCAATAAGTGAAAGTATTACGGATTCCATTAAGAATTGACTCAGGATAAAATTTCGCTTTGCACCTAATGCTTTCTGCAGACCAATAATCCCGGTCCTTTCTTTTACTGAGACAAACATGATGTTTGCAATTCCAAAGCCGCCGACTAGCAATGAAAAACCACCTATTAACCAACCAACAAGTTTAATCACGGTAAAGGTTTGGGTAAGACCGTCTGAAAACATCGTTAATTTATTCACAGCATAATCATTCGGTTCTTTTGGTCGAGTTTTTCTGATTGAGCGCATGATTCTGTCTATTTCAAACTCAATCTGGGCCAAACTAGCTTCGTCGAATCCCTTGATTATAATAGATGAATTAACACCGCTTTTTCCTGGCCGGGTGAACTTATATCCGAATGCTGCCGGTATCAATATTTTTTCATCATAGCCATTACCACCCAAAGCCGCACCTTGCTTTTCCAGTACTCCTATAACCTGAGTGTTAATCCCGTTCAATTTGAATTTCTGTCCAACAGGATTGCCCTTGGGGAATAAGTTAGTTGCAACTTCATAGCCAAGAATAGCAACATTGCGCCCTTTTTCTGTTTCAACTTGTGTAAATAAACGCCCATCCGTTATAGGCCATTGGTTAATTTCAAAGAAATCTCCCTCTAAAGCTGTGAAACCAATTTGATTAATCTCTTCGTCTGCGGACTTTGCTTTGTTTCTACCAACTTCAAAAACAAAAGATGTGTACTGGAAAAGTTGAGGATTTCCTTCCTTCTGCAAGCGTCGATATTCCTTCAAGCTGGCTTCAGGTCTATTCATGTATTCCCACCATTTATAGCCGCTGCCAAATGACCATGGCCATTTCTGCACATAGACTATATTGTCGCCTAACTTGTCTATATTGTCGCGTATATTTCTCTCAAGCGAATAAGTAGCAGTAAGCACCAATACAATGGAAAATATACCTATGGTAACACCTAGCATCGAAAGAAAACTACGCAATTTGTTTGCTCTTAGAAAACTGATTGTAAGATTGAATGCCTCGGAAAGTGTGCTTAGCATTTTTGCCATTGCAACAAAGGAATGAGTTTTAACAGGCTAATTTGCTCAATTTCGACTAAACACAATTTTATTAAGTTTTGCGTTTAAAATACACGATTGAAGAACTCATAATTCAACAGTTCTATTTTTCTTTTTACTAAGTATTCATTTTTGATTATACACAAAGAAAAGCCTACTTTTGCGCCCTTTTAAAGCA
>CBDUMX010000203.1:0-4089 GCA_965368435.1 uncultured bacterium | reverse complement strand
ACTCACCCAGGGATCTTCAAAACCATCTCCCACAATTTCAAATCCATCAGATAATTCCGTTGCTTTAAGCGGCTTTTCTGCTATGATATTCCAATTTCCAATTGGCTTCTCCCTTAGGTCGAGATAAAGGACCGCATATGAACTGTTAATAATCGCTGCGCTCTCAGGGTAAAGCGTATCTGTATCTTTGGTTAAATAGAATATTGTTGAGGAGTCAAAATCAAATCCTTTAACTTCAACGGTTGTATTGCCATACATACTGCCATTTTCAGGATATACCGAGAAGATGCTAAAGCCTTTTGCGGTGGCTTCAATGGAATAGGGCACTTTATCTTTTATATTGTTATCTGGGTCTATTGCGGAATAGACTGGAGGTACATATGAGGGAATAACATGCACATAGTCTCTGACCGCAGTATCTGTTGTTGGAACTATGATTTGCTGATCTGCGAGATAGGGATTACTGTATCGGTTGTCATATTTTTCCAGAGTTGGAATTTTGCCGGCACGATGATACATTTCTGTTGAGGCATTCTTTTCTGAGACGATTAAATCAATGACCATACCCGTATCTTTAGGTCGGTCAATATTGTAGTATACATCTGTTGCAAAGAAGCCTTCAATCCAAAATGTGTCTTTGAGAACATTTAACTCTAGAGGTACAGAGAAATCAAAATAAAAGCTGTCGGCAGTAAAAATTAAATTATTGCTTTCAGAGGATTCGTATATTTCGTTATAGCTGTCTATTAAGAGACCCACATAATACCATCCTGGTGCTGTGTTTTTGGGAACGACAGCCAGTAAAGACCCACTGAAATCAGCCGTTCCTGCTGGGAGGGGATTAGCATATACTTCAGAGGTAATTGAAAACCCATTATTGATGTAATCTTTGTTTGGTGAAAGAACAACAAGCTTGGTCCAATTGCGTTCAAGCGAATCCGCAATTGGTTTGCTAAATTTATAATTAACATCAATAAACCTATCAGAACTGCCGTTGTAATTGCTAATGTAAATTGAATCAAGGCTGAGGTCTGTCTGTTCATTAGATAGTTGTATGCTATAACCGCTTGCTGAAATATTATTGTCTTCCATTGCTCCTTCATAAATTTGATTTTCAGCGTCTATCACCATGATGTAATAATGGTCACCACTGAGGTGTGAAGGATATTTTACTGGAACTTCTAAATACTCGGAGGATCCGGAATTTAAGCCACTAAAATGCTGTTTAGTAGCTAATAGATAGTCATGTTTATCCAAGAATTGATCTTCGGAAAGATATACCCGTGCAAAGTATGATCTTCCTTGCACTGCCCCCGGACCATTATTAGTCACTTCAATTTCTAAAGTGTCAAATTGAAGTGAATAAACAAGACAGCAATTCTGAGAAGTTATAGCTGTGGGTTCAAGGTCTGGAGGAATATAGGCATTTACGCTTATGCTGATACTCAATTCATTATTGCTTCTGACATACTCGAAAGGTTTGTTGTTCTTATTCGACAAGAATACTAATTCAATATCACCACTAACATTAAATGGAAGTCGGTAACTCAATTCTTTTGCTACGCTTTGGTTTCGTTCTAATCTTCCAAGGTGATTGTACTGCATCTGTCCCAGTATTTCACCATCGTAGATTACATAAACCTCATCTTTCCAGCCAGTTAATTGTGTTGCTTTACTTTTATTGCTTATATCAACTTCAATTGTTATTTCATCACCTGCGGTAATATTATTTTCAGTTACTCTTAAGCTAGTTGCTTCAAGGTCTGGAGTTTGGTCGTAATTCTGTTTAATGTAGAACCATTCCGAAGTCCAAAGATTGTTGTTTTCATCATCATGTTCAAAGACTTGATCTCTATAATCAGCGCGAATTACAATTTGGTATAATCCTTCATATAGATCAGATGGGATGGATAAATTTAATTGTTCTGTCCTAGAGCTATTTGCCGCAAGCCCATTACTCTGACTCTGAATTGTTAATTTTTTATATCCAGAGCCGGTCAAATAAATTTCGTTATTCCAAGCCGATTCAGTAACAGCACCATCTCCATTGTTATTATTGGTAACTCCAATTGTGAAGTTTTGTCCAGCTGATAATGTATCATAATCGAAATCTGAGCTTACAACTATGTCTGGAGTAGGAGATAAGGCGATATTGATAGGACCAATAGTCTTAACATTATTATCTTCATTTGGCGCTTCACAAACAATGTCATTTGGGTCAGTTAGGACAGAAAGATAATATTGTCCGAAAACATCATATGGAACTTGAAATGCAAGAGTTTGACTGTAGGATTCCTGTGTGTCTAAGGTGTCGGGCCCGTAGTTCTGACCCAAATAAACCACCGAGCCAGAAAAGCTGTTGTTTTTATGGAGATAGAAGCGGTCTTTTTGATATAATGTAGTCTTGCTATTGAAACCGTCATTTGTGACCTCATAACTTAGAATTAGTTCTTTGCCTGAGGCTGGACTATTATCCAGACTTAGTTCTGTAGGAATAAGATCGGGGTTTGGTTTTAAAATTACTTCAATGCTGTCGACAAAGAGAACGTTATTGGCATAGCCCAACTCAAAAGTGGACTCAGTGTAGTTAGTTATTGCAAAAACATAATAAGTTCCGTATTCACAGCGATCTAGAACAATTTGGTCGTTAATTGTATAACTAGAGTCTGGCTCTAGTTCAAGGTTTGCTGGTCGGGCATAAAATGCTTTTTGAATATTGTCCTTTGAGCGAGGATCATAAAATGGATTCTTGGTGATTATAAGCTTATCGTACCACATTTTAGGATTGTCCTGCAATGGGGATGCGTTGTAAAATCTATCTGCCCTATAAGTCTTTTGCTCACCAATATTTTTTACGCTCCAATTAACACTTATGGTGTCCCCGGAGAAAGCTGTTGATTGTATATTGGCATCCGCAACTGTAAGGTCTGGTAAAGGCGATTGTGTAACATTAATAGGGGCACTTAGGGTTCCATTATCTTGAAAAGTAGTATCCTGCTCAAAGATGTCATTCTGAGCATTGGTCTGAACCCTGTAATACACATTACCGGAATATTTAATAGGTGTAGAGAATGTTCTACTTTGAGTATAGCTTTCTCCTACCTGTAGTCCCTGAGGAGCACTCACTTTTCTTTTTAAAATAGAATCTATGTTACGTGTTCCAGGAGTTTGGAGTAAGTCTGAATCGTGACTAGCATAAATATAATCTGTCCAACTACCAGTAGTAGCTGCGCTTCCTGTGTTCTTCACTGTCCAGGAAATGGTGAAGCTTTTTCCGCTCAATACGGATGTTGGTGCAGAAACTGAAGTTACTTTAAGGTCTGGAAGTTGGGCATTTGGCAAGCTCATGGATTGAGAAACCAAAATATTATTATTGAATTCTTCGAAATTAACTTCTGTTGAATTGACCTTGAGGATTAGGTAATAAGTGCCGCCGCTAACATATGGAATTGATACTGAAGGCTTTCTACTATATGAAGCACCACCATCAAGGCTAAATGTATTTGTGACATTAGCAAGTAAATAATCTTGTTGGTCTAAGGTTTGGTCAGAACTTAAATACAGCTGGTCTTTCCAAGTTACGGTGCTTAGATCAAGAGCCCCTTCATTTTTAACCTCATATTCAATCTGTACGGTTTTCCCTGGATAGAAATTGCCTGTTACGGAAATAAATGATTGCGGAACAAGGTCAATAGACCCAGAGACAACATCAGCACCAATGGTAGGCTTGTCTGGATCCCTGAGGTCGCCATCGATATCCGTTAGCACTAGATCAAGGTGGAGCCCTTTGCCAATAAGCACAGCATTTCTAATATGCAGATCAGATTCAGAATAAAAAAGAGGGTTTACAGATATGCTGTTAGAGTCAATTTTAAATATGTCAATGTGTTCAGCAAGGGTTTCAACATAGACTTGCGCAAGGGCGTTTGACCATGACATGGTTCCTTTTGGAAGATACCAATTATTGTAATCACATATAAAAGTAGCTGGATATACACTGTCTGTTAAGAACATGCCAACTGCTTGGTCGCCCAGACCCACAATATTGTTGTTAATGATCTCAGCACTATCGCCCTCGTTCAGATAAAT
>CBDUMX010000202.1:0-4100 GCA_965368435.1 uncultured bacterium | reverse complement strand
CTTTACTCCAGATCCTAATAACTTTACAACTGCGGCATTGCCTAAGTTTAAGTTCACAGATCAGAGTGCAGTTAGTAGCGTCTTAGGTAGTACCATCAATAATTGGTATTGGGATTTTGGTAGCCCAGACGCTAAGCCGCAATTCTCTACTGATCAAAACTCGGCAACTTTATATAGCAAAGACACTGCTGAATACACTGTAAAACTAGTGGTAAGTACGAATTACGGATGTAAAGATTCTATTTACCATCAGGTTGTTGTAGGGCCAGATCTTATAGTCTATGTGCCAAACGCATTTTCTCCCAATGACTTTGGACCCAAAGCAAACGACAAGTTTAAAGCGATAATCAGTGGAGAAAAATCTATGGAGCTTATTGTGTTCAATAGATGGGGTGAAATTATGTTTCAATCTACAGATAAGGACGAAGAATGGGATGGCACATACAAAGGGCTTGATTGCCAGCAAGATGTATATGCATATCAACTAAATGTTGTGGCTCTTGATGATGAAATCTACAGGTATACAGGAACTGTAACCTTGATTAGATAAATAAATTTTAGAATTATTTCGTACATTTATGAGATGAAAGCAATCCCTTTTCTTCTTTTAGTTGCACTTTTTAGCATGCAAGCTATAAGTACAACCAACTCAGAAATAGACCAGTGTTTTACAGCATTTGATTTAGGACCAAGCGATAAACATTCAATAGAACTTACAGTTCCAACTGAAAAAATAACGAGTTTGGAAAATGCTTATATAAGCTATAACAATTGTACAAACGAGCGGATTGATAGAATTGAATGCAATGGGTATAGATTGATACTTGCTCCTGCTAATGGTGCGGCTAGTTTAATTACTGTAAGAGGTAACATACCTGAGGAATACAAAAATCAAATAAGCGCTTTACAAAGCGGAGATAGAGTAATAATGGAAGGATTAAACTACACCAAAGGTGAAGAAACTATAAAGTTAAAACCTATAGTGTTTACTATAGAGTAATTAGCCGTTCATGCTAATTAGGAACTCATCGTTATTCTTAGTTCCTTTCATATAGTTCAACATAGTATTCATCGCCTCTTCCGGGTTCATATCTGCTAAATGATTTCTCATTACCCACATTTTCTGTAAAACGTTTTTGTCTAAGAGTAGATCCTCGCGACGAGTACTTGAAGCAACAATATCAATAGCAGGATAGATACGTTTATTAGATAGTTTTCTATCCAATTGTAACTCCATATTACCTGTACCCTTGAATTCTTCAAAGATTACCTCGTCCATTTTAGAACCAGTTTCAGTAAGTGCAGTTGCTATAATTGTTAAAGATCCACCGTTTTCAATATTTCTAGCTGCTCCAAAGAACCTTTTCGGTTTGTGAAGTGCATTTGCATCAACACCACCTGATAATATTTTACCACTTGCAGGTTGAACAGTATTGTAGGCTCTAGCCAAACGAGTAATTGAATCGAGTAGTATAACTACATCGTGTCCACACTCCGTTAATCTCTTGGCTTTTTCAAGAACTATATTCGCTAATTTTACGTGTTTATCAGCTGGTTCATCAAAAGTAGAAGCAACAACTTCTGCTTTTACACTTCTAGCCATATCAGTTACCTCTTCCGGACGCTCATCGATTAATAGAATAATCATATAAACCTCAGGGTGATTCGCTGAAATGGAATTTGCTACGTCTTTAAGTAAGTTAGTTTTACCTGTTTTTGGCTGTGCAACTATTAAACCTCTTTGCCCTTTACCAATTGGAGTAATGATGTCCATTATTCGTGTTGAATAATTGTCTGGAGCGCTTTCCAAGTTAAACTTCTCTTCTGGGAAAAGTGGTGTTAAATGGTGAAATGCAACTCTATCTCTAACAAACTCAGGAGTTCTTCCGTTGATGCTATTCACCTTTAATAGTGCGAAATACTTTTCACCTTCTTTTGGTGGACGAATAGTACCACTAACCACATCTCCGGTTTTTAAGCCGTTGTTTCTTATCTGGTGAGGCGCGATATAAACATCATCCGGGGACGGTTGATAATTATAATCAGCACTTCTCAAGAATCCGTAGCCATCAATAACTTCTAATACCCCTTGAGTGGTAACAATGTTCTCCAGCTCAAGATAGTTCATCAGTTTATCTTCAGATTCCCGTTTTTTCTTTTTGTCGGCTTCCTTGCGTTCCCAATCTTCATTACGTCGGTTGTCCTGACGATTATTATTGGTTTTATCCGATTTGTTATCTTGGTTCTGCTCTCTTTTCTGATTTGGTTGCTGTCTAGGATGATCTCTCTTCTCCTTATTTTCAGTTTTATTGTCTGTGTTACTTTCAGTTTTATTGTCTGACTTAGGTTCTTGAGATTTCTCGTCTTTTCTGGCTCTTGGATGAGGTCTAGACTCTTTTCTTTCTCTGTCTTTATCCCCGTCTTTATTTGAATCCTCCCTTTTACGCGGTCTTTTGTTCTTATCTCCGCTCTGGTTGGATTTGTTTTCTTCTTTTTGAGGGCTACTTGCTGGCTTAGCAGTAGGATTTACCGCCTGATAATCTAGTATCTTGTATATGAGGTCTTGTTTTTTTAGACCCTTATGATTAATCTCAAATTTGTCTGCAATTGCTCGTAATTCTGAAACAAGCATTTCGCCCAATGCTAATATGTCGTACATATAAAATGGTTATTTATCGTAATAATTTTGAAATGATTAAAAAAAATGTTGGAATTTTCTTTAGGATTTGCCTTGAAAGGCTAGGCAATAGTACATTAAGAAATTGACATTACAAAATCTAAACCAACAATCGAACTGGTTCTTCAAGCAGTTCTTTAAGCGTTTGAAGGAACTTAGCTCCAGACACTCCATCAACTACTCTATGGTCGCAACTCAAGGTAACTTTCATCACATGACCAACCTTCATTTCACCATTGTCGACAACTACTGTTTCCTTAGCTCCACCAACTGCTAGTATGCATGAATCCGGTGGGTTTATAATAGCGGTAAACTCATCTATACCAAACATACCTAAATTGGAAATGGTAAATGTATTTCCTGCCCAATCTGCAGGTTGCAATTCTTTATTTTTCGCTTTGCTTGCAGCAGTTTTTACCTCAGAGCTAATTTGTGAAAGCGATTTATTATCTGCAAATTTCACAACAGGAACAAGCAAACCATCTTCAACGGCAACTGCAACACCGATGTGAACGTGTTGGTTTAATCTTATTTTATCTCCCATCCAGGCCGCATTAACCATTGGGTGTTTTCGCAACGCAATGGCTGAGGCTTTGATTATCAAGTCATTAACTGATATTTTCTGTTCAGAGTATTCAACCATTTCTTTTCTAGCAGCCATGGCTTTATCCATACGGATTTCCATAGTGAGATAGAAATGTGGAGCTGTAAACTTGCTTTCTGCAAGTCTGCGAGCAATGGTCTTTCTCATTTGCGTTACTGGGATTTCAGTAAAGCTTTCTTGACCAACACCAACAGAAACTTGTGCAGCTGGTTGATAGTTCTCTATATCTCTTTTAATAATTCTGCCATTATCGCCAGATCCCGGTACCGAAGCAATATCGATTCCTTTCTCTTCTGCCATTTTTTTGGCTAAGGGCGAAGCAAAAACTCTTGTTCCATTATTTGTTGACTGCTGTACTTGAGGAGCTACTTCAACTGCATGAGGTGGGCTTGCTACAACTTCTTCTGCAGCAGCTTTTTCCTCTTGTTTAGGCTCTGTTTGGGCAGGGGCAGCAGTAAGTAGATCTTGGAAATCCTCTCCTTCTTTACCAATTATCGCAATTACTGACTCAACAGGAATCGTTTTCCCTTCTTCAGCATTCAAATGAAGTATAGTGCCTTTTTCATAATTTTCGAGTTCCATAGTCGCTTTGTCAGTTTCAACTTCAGCCAAAACATCACCAGACTTAACGGTATCTCCAACTTTTACTTCCCAGCTTACAATGGTCCCTTCTTCCATTGTATCACTCATTCGAGGTAATTTTACTGCAATTGCCATAATTTTCTAAGAATGCGCAAAACTAACACATGGAAGTTTAAATATTGTTGAGAATAGAAAGAATTAATACGCTTGCTTTGTGCACTCAATGAGGCAATACGA
>CBDUMX010000201.1:0-4154 GCA_965368435.1 uncultured bacterium | reverse complement strand
TTTTTTGAATGTAACAAATTAAAAGTTTGTCCGTTAGACAATAGAATTGCGACTCGTATACCTTATATCCTTTCTTCTTCTTAGCGTAGTCTCTTGGTCTCAAAACTATTATATGCTTAGAGGCTATGTATATAACGAGAACAACCAAGCTTTGCCCTCTGTAAATGTTAGAGTAATGAATACCGGCTTAGGCACTGTCACAAATCACTTAGGGCAGTACGAATTGCGCCTAGAACAGGGTTTGAATAGAGTTATTTTTTCATCCATTGGTTTTGAGAGCCAACAAGTAGATATAGTGATAGAGAAAGATGAAGTCAAGAATATTTGGCTTTCTGTCGCCGATAATCAGATTGAAGCCATAGATGTAAGAATAAAGAAGCGCGATTTTTCTTACGAGATTATTAAAAATGTAATCGACAATAAACATTTCTATGAGCAGCAATACAACAGCCTTAAGCATAAAGTATATATAAAAAGCGTTGAGGAAGTTGCGTCTAAAAAACAGCAAGATACTGAGCCAGAGCTTGAAGAAAATCCTGATGATCTGCTTGAGTTAAAAGACAGCATCCCAAATCTTCATTTATACGAAACAGAAATGCTGCATCATTTTCAGCAGAGCAATAAGACCAAAGAAGAAAAGTCAGCAGCTAAAAAGCTGGGAGATCAAAGGACTTTGTTTTATACATCAACTACAGATGGAGATTTCGACTTTTACAAAAACCTAATTGTTATACGGAAACTCGGCGATAATAGCTACGTATCTCCATTCAGTCCAACTACATTTTTATCCTATAAATTTAAACTTTTAGGTTCCTATTTTGAGGGTGATAACAAAGTCTACAGGATAGAAATGAGTCCCAGAAAACACGGAAATGCATTGCTCAAAGGAACAATTGAAGTTTACGATAAACTGTGGGCGCTTAAAAGGGTTGAGTTTGAGTTTCCCAAGAATTCATTGATATTGTATCAACAATTCTCAATTGTTCAAGACTATAGCTTTGTTGATAGCATGCACATAGTCACACATCAAGAATTCAACTGGAAGATAAAGGACGGTCAGACTAAAATAAACGGCTATTGCTTTGTAAAACACAGTGATTTTGTTTTCGACACCATTTACCCCAAAAGATTTTTCGGAGCTGAATTAGGGGTAACGGCAATGGATGCTTATGAAAAAGACAGTTCGTATTGGTCTTCTATTAGACCAGTACCTTTAAGCAAAAAAGAGCAGAGTTTTATACAATATCAGGATTCAATGTATCTATTGCGACATAGTAAAGTTTATTTAGATTCGATAGATTCTGTATTTAATAAAATGACCTTGTTAAAAGCTACTCTAACTGGCTTTGGAATTATAAATCGAACTAAGAAAACACTGTGGTATTTTGATCCTGCAATTAACCTCTTAGATCCTCTGGCAATTGGAGGATGGAGGATCAGATACTCTTTTAGTTATTATAAAAAATTCGAGAATCGAAAATCTGTTAGCATTAGTCCGTTTCTGAATTATGGCTTTCTCAATAAAGACATAAAAGGTAACATAAGGATAAGCCACCTCTATAACCCAATAAAGCTTTCAAGGGTATCAATAAATATAGGGAGGTACTTTGGCTTCGTCAATAATTTCGCAACGGTTTCAGATATATTCCGCAGAGACAACTTTTACGAGCAAAGCTATGTTAACCTCAGCCATAGAACTGAGTTGTTCAATGGATTCTATATGTGGACTGGCGTCAATTACGTGGACAGAAATGATATGGGCAATTTTAAGTCTTCACGTTCTGGAGACTCTCTTTTTGAAAATAATGTTCCTATATACTTCCCAAGAAACACCAATTTTAGCACGGAAATAGGAATTTCTTATACCCCTAAACAACTATACCTCAGAGAGCCTCATGAAAAGATTGTGCTGGGATCTAACTACCCTACTATCTCCTTGACTTATCGTCAATCTTGGGATAATGTGCTGAATTCAAACAATAAATATGCGTATGGAGAAATTGCAGTACATCAATTGTTTAATATAGGAACTATTGGCACAAGTGAATACAGTGTATCCTTAGGCAAGTTTTTCGACACCACTAAGTTAAGTGTAATGGATTATAAATATCAAAGGGGTGGCGACCCTTATTGGTTTACACCAGCCATGTATACTTACCAATTGATAGATACCACCTTCCCCACTTTTGATTGGTTTTTTGAAAGTCATTTCGTGCATCAGTTTAATGGTTTCATAATGGGTAGAATTCCAGGATTTAAACAAGCGCGAATACGAACCATGGCCGGAGGAGGATTTCTATATGCACCGGAAAAAAACTACCAATACAGTGAATTATATTTTGGTATCAACAGAATATTTAAAATTGGAAGAGAGCGGCTGAGGCTTGGAGTTTACTATGTACTTGCACAGTCTAACGACTTTGGAATACGTTCAGGTTTAAAGTTTTCTATTGAACCTTATAACAGAAATACCAACACTTGGAGTTTCTAAAAGTGTCTATTTAATTAAAACAAGTCTGAATTTGCGCATAAACTGCGCTTGTTGTTGAACATCTTTGTAAAAAAAAGGTGACTATACAAGAAGCTCAATCTAAGATTGATCATTGGATTAAAACCACGGGGGTTAGGTATTTTAACGAACTTACGAACACTGCATTGCTCATGGAGGAGGTTGGCGAATTGGCGCGCATTATGGCTAGAAGCTATGGTGAGCAAAGCTTCAAAACTGGTGAGTCTGCAGATTCTCTAAAAGATGAAATGGCCGATGTTCTTTTTGTATTGATATGTCTTGCAAATCAGTGTGATGTAGATCTTGCTTCTGCCCTGGAGCAAAATCTTGCTAAAAAGTCAACTCGAGATGCAGATAGGCATAAAAACAATGATAAGCTTAAATAAGGCACCCTTTTTGCAAATTAGGATATTATGAGATACAAACTAATACTAGTACTATTGGTATTAAGTGGAAGTCTATACGCCCAAGAACGCGGCTCACTAGGCTTTGGCTTTTATAAGGCCTGTCCACAGAACGGCTTTGATACCATAAATTACAACGATGGTTGGGGAGGTAAAATCACCTATTTCACAAGAAATTTCAGTTTAAATGACCAATTGAGTCTACAATTCGGTGGTCGCATGGATTTTGCTTCTATGGACAAAAGAGACTTTGACCCAGTAGTTTTAGATACCCCTGTTGCAGATATGGGCGATTTACAAGTCAGAAATTCCATGTTTGGTCTATTTGGTGTAAGCCGACTAAATATAGGTACTGCTAAACTAAAACCATTTGTTGAACTGATGGCTGGTTATAGGGCATTTAGCACTGATCAGTATATTACAGCACAAAATCCCTCGTATAATCCAGAATATGAATCACAAACGGCATATCCTAATGTAGTGCAGACCAATAGGTTTAGTTATGGAGGAAGCATAGGGTTTAGCTATCAACTTACAAGAGTCTTAATACTTGAATCGAGCATTACCTACACAGAGGGAAATGCTGGAGCTGTAATGCCTTTATGCGATATACAGCAGTCTGGAGAGGTGTTGCGTTATCCGCACAGAACTTCTGAAACAGATATGTTATTGATAAATGCAGGCATACGTTTTCAATTCTATAAAATCAAAAGGAGCACAAGCAGCAGTTCTGGTAGTTCCACACCCAAGAAAAAGACAATCGACAAGACTGAAGATGATGGTCCACCACCGCCACCTCCACCACCGCCGGTTAAAAAGAAAAAGCTCGAGGTTAAGCCTCCAACAAAGCCAAAGAAAATAGATCCAGATCGCAGCTAATGAATTCAGAGTATTGGAATAAGCGCTATTTGGATGGGGCTACTGGTTGGGATATAGGATATGCCAACAAAGCATTGACAGAATTTGTCTGTACTAAGGTGACTAATAAACTCGCACGCATACTCATTCCTGGTGCAGGGAGCGGTTACGAAGCAGAATACCTTTGGAATTTGGGATATAAGAACATAATACTTTTAGATGTGGCTCCAGAAGCGAAGTCGAGGTATATGGATCGTGTTCCTGACTTCCCTGAGAATCAATTTATTATTGGTGATTTCTTTGAATTAGAAGAAAAATTCGATGTTATTTTAGAGCAAACTTTTTTCTGCGCTTTAGATCCTAAATTGCGTCCAGCTTACAGC
>CBDUMX010000200.1:0-4154 GCA_965368435.1 uncultured bacterium | reverse complement strand
CCACTTAGTGTAATGCCATGGGCGATTAGAAAAAACGGAGCCATTGGGATGGCCGTGCCACAATAGTATTTATTGTAGAACTTGCCATCTAGCTCTTTTCTATAGTCGTAATAAAGATGTTCATTATAGTATTTACCCGCTTCGTATTCATCAAAAAATCCAAAGTTCATATCCTTGAAAATGAAGAGAGCGGGTAGATGGGCGTAATAACCTTTGCCATCAGCCTTAATTATGGTATGCGGTTTGCCTTCGCCCCAGTTCAGATTGCTGGAAACCCAGATAGAAACGATCGCAATCACTATAATAATAATTTTATCTACTTGCAGTCGCTTCATTTCTGTGAAACAAATGTATTGAAAAAGCATTTAGACGAGAGCTGAGCTATGCACTCAATACCTCGTTAGAGGTAAAAGAAAGAGACTAAACATAAGATTAATGGCTTCAAAAAATCTTTTGCGCCCTGCTCAGCGAGTTGGGATTTTGACTAGCTGAATCTGCTGATTGTTATTGAAATAAGCTTGAATTAGCGCAGCAAACTATCTTTGTCTCTGAATGAATTATAACGACATCTTAAAACGCATACGATACAGTTTCGATTTATCTGATGATGAAGTCATCCGTATTTTCGAATTGGGAGGATTACAAACAAACCGTTCTGAAATAAGCAATTGGATGAAACCTGAGGCAGATGAATTTTATGTCAATCTAGTGGATGAAAAACTTGCTCATTTTCTCAATGGATTCATAGTAGAAAGACGAGGGGAGAAGGAAGGACCAAAGCCAGAAACAGAAAAACAATTGAATAATAATATCATTCTGCGCAAGCTAATCATTGCATTAAATCTTAAATCTGATGAAGCAATAGCTGTTTTTGAATTGGCCGATATGCATTTGAGCAAGCATGAACTCAGCGCGTTTTTTAGAAAAAAAGGCAGTTCCAAGTATCGGCAATGCAAAGATCAATTTCTCAGGAATTTCATTCATGGGGTTCAGATAAAATATCGTCCGGAATCTGAAGAATCAATTAAAGAGGACAAGTCTTCGAAATGAGATAATAAATTGAATAAAGTCAATATGGAGTATGTCTGATCTAAGCTAAATGTACAATCAAATACACAGCCGTAATTTTGCAATTGCTAGATAATGAGCCCCATACAAATCGGCACTAATTTTGAGGTTGGCAAGGAGTGAAAGCCTTGAAAATAATCCTAATAATTCTACTTCCAATACTAATTGGATGTCAACGAGAATATATTGATTCCCCATTAACCGAGCACAAGTGGCAAATAGCTCAAGTGCAGGAAAAAGATGGCTTTGGTTGGGCTGATGCAGAACAGTATTATCCAATAGCAAATATTCGGTTCTTTAAAGATTATAGTATTGAATTAATGTATAAAGGTGATACTACTGTTTATTTGGGAGATTGGACAGAATATTTTAAAAATGTCAATTGTCCAGACGGTAACTGCAGCGATTTGCATCTATTGCTTGTTAACTTATATCACGAATCCCCATTACCAACAGTCTTTGAAGTGCGCAAACTCAATTCACATCGCCTTAGGCTGGTTTCTGATGAACCAGGATTTGAAGTGAGGTTTGATTTTGAGAATTGATGCCTTGAGCTTACAAATCATTCATAGCCTTCATGACATCGGTTTGAGTCAATAGGCCAATAAGTTTTCCATCTTTAACCACTGGAAAACGTCGAAATCTGCGTTGAAGAAAGAAATTTGCCGCTTCTAATATTCCCATACTGGCATCTATGGTCGTTACATCTGTAGTCATATGGTCACCAACTGTTCCCACATTATTTAGCTCGTTGTGGTATTTGCCTTTTATGATTTCTTTTAAGCAGTCTCCTTCTGATAAAACACCTAAAAGTTCGTTATTTGGACCAACAACGGGTGCTCCTGATATTCTGTGTTTCAACAAGCTTTGCATTGCAGAATAAATAGACAAATCCGGGCTAAAAGATATGAGCTCAGTGGTCATATAATCAGATACCAACTTCTCTGGATTTAGCTTTTTTTCTTCTTTGTGTTCTACCCCCTTATAACTTTTAACCATAGGAAACCAATTTATCCAAAGTTAAGGAAATTTTAGGACAAGCTACAGTTCAAGATCATGTAATTTCATGTCTACATAAATTAGAACAGCTTATTTGAAACAATCTCTTTAATACCAATTTTAGCTCTACTGCTTAACTATCTTAAACCAAGCTCTCAACTCTTCTGAGAATTCAATTTGCATAAAATATAAACCAGGAGTTTCAGGCAATTTTATTTCTACTCTTGTAGAAGCTAAGGCATAGCTTTCACTCACCTGCTGTCCATAAGAATTATAAATACAAAGTGTAGCAGAATGATTGGGTATGTCTACAAATAATTTGTCTTTTGAGGGATTGGGGTAAAACGCTATTTGACTCAAAAGTGCATCATAGCTGCTCGCTAGATCGTCGGCAATGACAACATTCAACACGAAACTATCTGATACATTTCCTTCACTGTCCTCTGTTTGATAGATTGCTTTATAATACCCTGGACTGTTGAAATCTACATCATTATACAATTCTTCTAAATTAGTACGTAGGTTGGAAGGAGCATCATAATTATCAGTTAACCCTAGATATGTACTTAAATCTACTACAGTGCCAGTTTTTAGTTGCACTGTATCTCCGCTGATGACAGGAGGTTCAATATCAACTACTCTAACGTATCTAATTTTAGTAATTACGTTCCCACTTTTGTCGGTTGCTGTGAATACTTCAGTGTACATACCTAGACTATATATATTTATATTGATGTTTCTCAAAAGCGAAATTTCAGAACTATCGCTGCAATTGTCAGTTACATCTACATCAACAGAGATATATATTGTTGTTACTGGATGAAAGACTGTATCGGCTGATTGTAAGTCTATGACTGGCTTAACAGTGTCATTACTGCAGCTTTGAGACAATGCATTGCTTGAAATTATCAAGAATACGGTTAGAAGCATGAACTTAATAGAAAGGGAAAGCCTGTTTTGTATTGCTAAGTCCATACTATATTAGATGCAATAAGGCCATTTGGTTGCAAGGGGAATCTCTAAGATTTGTGTAATCTGATACCTTTCTGAGTTCCTTTCAGGAGACCACGTAGCTGAACACACATACTTAGCTGTATAAATAGTTTTCTATAATTAAAGGAAATCAGATCTTGATGATTCTGAAAATAAAATCTTTGATTTATTATACTTCTACTAGCTCCCATTTATACTATTTTCGCGCAATCTGTTAATGCGTAAAGCGATTGCATATATCATTCTTCTAGTTTTGAGTTCAGCGTCAATATTGTCGTGGAGTCATAAGATAGAAGCGGAACATGATATTTGTCACGAGGATATTGCGCATGTCTGTGTTGATGATCATCACGCTTGTCTCTTATGTGAGGAGTATATGTCTGTTGCTGATGAACCGCTATCTTTGGAATGGACATCAGAATGCATCTCATATGCTACTTTTCAAGAGACATTAAACAATGAGGTACTGAGCAGATTCTTAGTTCGCACTTCCGACCGCGGCCCGCCATTGGCTTGAACTACATTCAAATTCTGTTCAGTCCAATAAAAATTCCATGAAAAAAACAATAATTGCCTTGTTGTGCCTATTTGTAGGTTCAACATCTTTTGCGCAAGTCATACTTAATGGACAAGTGGTAGATAGTGCCACATCGTCTGTATTGCCATTCTGCATTGTAAATGCAGACAATGAAACCGTGGTGTCTGATGCCAAAGGGCAATTCACTTTGAGCATTCGTCAACCTAAAACTTTAGAAATATCATTTCAATACTTAGGTGAGTTTTACCACACTGAGCTTGAAGTGAAAGCAGATACTTTTGTTGTATTCCAACTCGCTATATCAGCTGAAAAAATAGAAGCTGTTGAAGTTCATGCACATGAGCACAAACCGGATAAAGTGGTTGCTCTATCGGTTCAACTTAGTAAAATACAACTAGAAAGTAAAAGTGCAATTACATTGGGTGATGCGCTTGTAGATGTAAATGGAGTGAGTTTCTTGAAGACAGGAAATAGTATTGCCAAACCTATACTTCAAGGCATGCACAGTAACCGTATACTGATAATTAATGCTGGGAGTCGCTTAGAAAACCAGCAA
>CBDUMX010000199.1:0-4183 GCA_965368435.1 uncultured bacterium | reverse complement strand
GTTGCTACGGCAAAAGCGATAAGTGCATCCAAGGCTCAAAAATTGTTTAAAAAACATAAGATAACAAGCTTAATGTTAACAAAAGATGTTATAAGCTTGCCGTGATATATGGAGAATGTAATACTAGAAGGAAGAATTGTCCAAAAGTTGGACGTTCAAGAGGGTGTTAGCACGAGAGGTGCATGGAAAAAGCAAGATTTTATAATAGAAACTGCTGACCAATATCCAAAAAAAATATGCATTTGTTGCTGGAATGAAAAAATTGACGAATTAGCACAATACCAGCTTAACGACGCTATACGAGCTTCTGTTAATATTGAATCTAGAGAATATAACAGTAGATGGTATACTGATATCAAAGCATGGCGATTAGAACGCGCCTCATCCACAGCGGGCGATAGCCCTGCCTCTAATGATATATCTGCTCCAAAAACGGCAGGAGATGTTATTGGTGTGAGTTTTAGTGATGATGACGATGAACTTCCGTTCTAATACAGGCTTATCAAAAAGATTCTTTTAATATCTGATACCCATTCTTATATAGATGATTCAGTTTTGAAAGAAGCTAAAGCAGCCGATGAACTCTGGCATGCTGGTGATTGGGGAGACATAGAATTAAGCGATCAATTAGCAAAACATGTTGCCATTCGTGGAGTCTATGGAAATATTGATGGACAAATAATAAGAAAAAGCTATCCCAGGGAGTTGTTCTTTGAGTGTGAAGGTTTGAAAGTTTATATGACGCACATAGGTGGTTATCCTGGAAGATACCAACGTGAAGTTAGGCAGCGATTAGAACAGTTAAAGCCAGATTTATTTATTAGTGGACACTCACATATACTTAAAGTAATGCGAGATAAACGATTAGATCTTCTACATTTTAACCCTGGTGCCATTGGTAACAAGGGCTTTCACAAGAAAAGGACAATGATGAAATTTCAAATAAAGGATGGCACAATTTCTGAAGTTAAGGTATTAGAATATGATAAAAACTATAAAAGCTAAAGGCATTATTCTTTTAAGCCTATTGTTTCTCCTAGCTTGTGCTGAGACCAAGATTGTCAATGGTCAAAACACAGATGGTGTGCCTAAAAAGGCTCAAAAGCTATTTAATGAAGCATATACAGCTTATCAATATGGAGAGTTTAGCAAAGCAGAAGCTTTGTTTAAAGAGGCTATAGCTAAGTTTCCGGCTTATATAGATGCGCATGATGCTTTGGGTAAGACTTATCAGGAACAAGGCAAATATGAACTAGCAATTGCAAGCTACCGTCAAGTATTAGAGATTCAGTCAAATCATATATTTTCACTTTATGAATTGGGAGGTATTTACTTTCAATTGAATAATATAGACTCCTCTGCTTTCTTTTATAATCGCTTTTTACAATCAGCCCCTGGTTCCGACAAATACACGGATCAAGCTAAGCTTCGATTGGCCAATATCAGCTTTGCTCGCCAAGCAATGGCAAATCCTTCGGACATCAGACCTGTAAACATTGGTTCAGGAATTAATAGTCCGCAAGAAGAATACTCTCCAGCATTAACTATTGATGGTCAAATACTATACTTTACATATAGAGATAGTAGATTGCCTTATCAGCAGCAGAATGAGGACATTTATTTCTCTAGATATTTAGACGGGAAATGGACTACCGCTGAGGCATTGGGTCACCCAATCAACACCGTTGAGAATGAAGGTGCATTTAGCGTGAGCGCAGATGGACGATATATTTTCTTTACAGCATGTAATAAATCCGGTGGCTTAGGCCAATGTGATATTTGGCTAACCATGAACGAAGGAACTAATTGGAGTAAACCCATGAATTTAGGCAAGGCCATTAATTCCAGAGCATGGGAATCTCAACCCTCTATTTCTTCAGATGGAAGGTATTTATATTTTGTAAGCAATAGAGCTGGAGGATATGGAGGTACCGACATTTATCAAAGTACTTTTACTGATACTGGATGGTCAGCACCAAAAAACTTGGGTCCAGATATTAATACTTCTCTAGATGAGCAGTTTCCCTTTATACACTCAGATGGTAGAACGCTGTATTTCAGTTCTTTAGGGCATTTAGGCATGGGTGGTTCGGATTTATTTATAAGCCACTTAAAGCCAGATGGAAATTGGACTAAGCCGAAGAACCTTGGATATCCTATTAACAGTCTGGGCAATGATTGGAATTTAATTGTTTCCAGAGATGGTGCCACTTCCTTTTATAGTTCCGATCAACTGAGCGATGGAATTGGGGGTATGGACATTTATACTTTTCAATTACCTCAGGAGTTTCAAGCTCAAAAAGTAAACTATTTAAAAGGGATAGTCATCGACGCTAAAACTAAGCAGAGAATAGGCGCTAATGTGGAACTCATTCCTCTCAATGGAGATATATCTACAAATACCTTCGCCCCAGATAAGACCGGTGAGTTTTTAGTTGCTCTAAGACCGAATTCACAATACGCTTTACATGTGCAAAAAGAAGGATATTTGTTCTATTCTGAGAACTTTGATATGCCCGAGACTTCTGCAGATGAACCCTTTGTTTTAACCATTCCGCTGAAAAAACTTGAAATTGGGAATAGCATAGTTTTAAAAAATATCTTTTTCGACACAGACAAATATGAGTTAAAGGAAGAAAGTAAAATTGAATTGCAAAAATTGGTAACCTTCATGACTAAAAATCCGAGTTTAAGAATAGAGATTGGAGGGCATACTGATAATGTGGGTTTAGTTAATCACAATCAGCTCTTATCTGAAAACAGGGCTAAAGCAGTAATGAATTATCTCATTTCAGAAGGGATAGACCAAACGCGCCTGAGTTACAAAGGTTATGGCAGTTCAACGCCAATAGCAACAAATGAAACAGCAGAAGGCCGATCTCAAAATAGAAGAACAGAGTTTATTATTATTGATTAAGGATATAATCCTCAATTACAAGTGCATAGTACTTGTGTTCTAATCTGTGAATACGTGGCAAAAGACTTTCAATTGAATCGCTTTTGTCAATGGCGACAGTGAATTGAGCCAATAAACGGCCTTTGTCGAACTCCTCATTCACCAAATGTATGCTGATCCCACTAAGTGTCTCGCGAGCCTCTAGAACGGCTCTATGCACATGAATACCGTACATTCCTTTACCGCCATACTTCGGCAGTAAAGAGGGATGGATATTAAATATCCTGTTTTCAAAATGTTTGACAATATTGAGCGGGACTAGCGAGAGATATCCGGCCAAGACAATATAGTCTATTTGATTATCTATTAGCCGTTTTAAATAGGATCCATCTTTCATGGATGTGCTATTAACCGACTCATGCTCAATATTTAAGCGTTTAGCACGGTCTAGAACACCTGCATTGGGAATATTAGAAACTATTCTTTGTACTTGAATTTTCGGATGATTGCGGAAATATTCAACCAGCTTTTCAGCATTTGAGCCAGAGCCACTTGCCCATATTTCAATTTTGATCATTTTATTGATAGCGAATTAAGAATCAATTCAATTTCGCGTAGAGGTTTTACTTTAGATTTATTAGGGCCGTAGACAAATCCCTCCACTACAACTAGTCTTTGTCGCTTTTCATCATAAACTACATAAGATATAAATGGTCCGCCCATAAAGTCTCCTTCAACTTCCCACAGTCCTCTCACTTGAACTGCGTATAAGTCATTTAAATTTACTTCTTGATGTACTAAGGGGATGGCTGAACTGACTTTCATATATGAGCCGTCGAGTTCACCAGGTATATGCTTTTTAGTAATTCTATTTCTCAGTGCGACTATACTGTCTAAGCTGAATTGAGATTGCGAAGTGTATTTAACATCGTACATTAGGATACCGTAGTCGTATTTACTCGACTCCTTTCTCAACCAACAAAAATTAGCTAAATCAACAGCTGTTCTGTATGAATCAGGTTTTCGTATAGCGTAGTTTTTTGTTTTCAATTGCTGCTGATAAAACGAATCTTTAGCAATGTTTAAATTGAAAACCATATGAAGGCCGCTATTTCGCTCGTGTTCAGTGGCGATTTCCACCAATTCCGTAGCTCTATCCTTCATTTTTTGCATCATACTAGCTTGGTCTTTAGCTGTGATGTAAAAAACATTCTGATTACTAGCCCATACTTCGCTTTTATTAAAACCTAGGGCTCCATCTTTATTTATAATCTCCTGAATTTTCGC
>CBDUMX010000198.1:0-4215 GCA_965368435.1 uncultured bacterium | reverse complement strand
AATGGCCCATCTAAACAATATGAAGTACACTTTAACCTTTGTATTGGCTTTCTTCTTTTTCTTTAATTCACTAGCTCAAATTGATGTAGAAATTATTCAGAATGACACTGTAGTTTGTTCTGGTTCTCAACTTAAATTCAAAGGACAGACGGTGCTTGGAAGCCCAAGTATGAGGTCTTGGAAATGGGTTACACCAAATGGCGTTGAACCTTTTTCTAGCAGTTCAGATTCTTTCTCTGTAGTTTTAAATTTTGAGACTGCTGTAGATGAAGATACGGCAATCACATATATAATATATTCAGCAACAGATCTCACATTTAGTGATCAGGATACAATTGAAGTCAGAATTATTGATGGGATTGACCTCAATCTTCTCCCTGACCACAATACTTGCTGCGACCTTGGAGATTTACATTTACCATCAATTGCTTTAACTTCTAATTCTCCATTAGGAGGCATATGGAGTATATCCTCAAATCCAAATTGGCTCTCAGACAGTATACTTCACGCTGATAATGCTTGTAATGCAAATCCCACCGAGATACTGTTAAATTATTCTATAACTAGTTCAACTACTTCATGTCAGAGTACCGGTCAATTTAAGGTTATAGTGAATCCATTGCCAAGCATTAGCTTATATCCTTTAGATCCAGAAATTTGTGAGTCTGAATCCAACATTATACTAAATGCCAATCCATCTGGAGGTACTTGGTCGTCCTCAGATCCAAATTCTCTTGGTTCTAGCACGTTTTCTCCAAGCTCTGCTGTAAAAGATCAAACTATATCACTTTACTACGACTATACCAATCAAAGTACTGGGTGTTCAAATACAGACAGCATAAAAACGATTACAAGACATCAGCCAACTTTATCTCTACCACCCGACACTAATTTATATACATTTATAAGTACAGACTACTTCCCCTTGGGAATTAAAGCTGATGTGGAGCACGCACAAGATTTGATTTGGTCGTCATTTTCTTTGAAGGGCGGCAGCATTAGTTTAACAAAACATGTCGATTCCGCTCAAACTGTAATGGATATAACAGATACATCTTCATATTACCGATTCTTTGTACACGCAAGTACTACAGCACATAATGTATGCCCAGCAGCAACTGATGAGATGTTTATTAATATTTACCATTTTGGTTTGTCCGTGCCAGAATACTCTTCAAGCTTTAGCATCTATCCGAACCCCAGTTCAGGCTACATAAATATTAGCTCCAACAATGGTGTGAAAATAGAATCAATAAGCCTAATAAATCAATTGGGGCAACATGTATATCACACAGAAGTTGATGCTGCTGAAATTAGATTATCAAGTCTTAGTCCTGGAATCTACACTTTATTAATAAAGCAATCAGATAAGTTCTATGCTGAAAAACTTATTATTCGTTAAAAATATAATTCTATAAGCTGTTGAAACTATAGAAATTAGTTTCATTCTGTAACCTTAGTTACCTCCAGGGCCTTTTACTTGTGAGCAATATCATAATCGCAACTGAGATTGGGCTCAATGCTTGTGCGCTTCTGTTTTCCTACTTCCCTTTGCATAGGAAATTAAAATCAAAGCAATGAAACATTTATTAATATTAGGTGCTGGAACTTCAGGCACAATGATGGCAAATCATTTAAGAAGGACCTTAAGTAAAGACCTATGGGAAATTAGTATAGTAGACCAACAAAAAACTCACTACTATCAACCTGGCTTTTTATTCCTTCCATTTGATTTGTACAAATCAAAAGATTTAAAAAAATCAATCGATAAATTTATTCCAAAAGGAGTAAAACTAATTCAAGAAAAAATTGATAGAATTGAGAAGGATGATGATAAAGTAATTCTACAAAATGGTAAAGAAATCGACTATGATATACTGATCATAGCAACAGGAACCAATATTGCACCTGGAGAAGTAGAAGGAATGCAAAGCAAACATTGGTACGATACGGTATTTGATTTTTACACCTTTGATGGAGCAAAGAAGCTACGAAACAAATTAAGAGATTGGCAAGGCGGAAAACTAGTAGTTCACATAACAGAAATGCCAATTAAATGTCCAGTAGCTCCGTTAGAATTCGCGTTTTTAGCAGATTCATATTTTATAAATAAAGGTATTCGCGATAAGGTTGACATTACTTATGTGACTCCGATGTCGGGAGCATTTACCAAACCAAAAGCAAGCGCAGAATTAGGACATTTATTATCTAGTAAAAATATAAATGTTGTTGCTGATTTCGCAATAGAAAGTGTTGACGGAAACAATAAAAAGATTATTGACTACGGAGGAACTGAAGTAGAATACGATCTCTTAGTCACAGTTCCAACAAACATGGGTGACTCAATGATAGAGCGCTCTGGCTTTGGTGATGAACTTAACTACGTCCCTACAGACAAAGCAACTTTACAAACCAAAGTAAATGAGAACATCTTTGCCATTGGAGATGCAACAAATATTCCGGCATCTAAAGCTGGATCTGTGGCACATTTTGAAGCTGAAATCTTAACAGAAAACATCCAACGCTTTATAGCTGGCAAAGAATTGAAAAAAGAATTCGACGGTCATGCAAACTGCTTTATTGAAACAGGCCATGGCAAAGCACTACTTATAGATTTCAACTATACTCAAGAACCTGTACCTGGCAATTTCCCTTTTTCCAAAATTGGACCACTGAGTTTACTTAAAGAAACCCATATGAATCACATGGGCAAATTGGCATTCAAATGGATTTATTGGAATATGCTAATAAAGGGTAAACATATACCATTTGTATCAGCAACAATGAGTACGGAAGGAAAAGAAATAGAACAAACAGTATAACAAACTATTATAAACATGGCAACAACAGAAAAAATTTGTGCAGGATGCACAATTACAGTAAATGAAGAAGGATACCTTACCAATCCTTCGCAATGGACACGAGAAATTTGTGTTGAGTTGGCAAAAGAAGAAGGTATTGACATGACCGATCAGCATTGGAAGGTCTTGGAATATTTACGCGAACAACAGCAAAAAGATATTGCTCTTACAATTAGAAAAGTGGGCAAAAGTGGTGTTGTTTCGATTAAAGAATTCTACACCTTATTTCCTCAAGGACCGCTTAAAGTTTCGAGCAAATTGGCAGGAATTCCTAAACCTATTAGCTGTATTTAAACCTTAAATTTTAATATTATGATTAATCCCGAAGTTCAAACGAAAGAAACATCAATAGATAACAGACCTGTTAAGAAAATGATGTTAATTCTATCCAAAGCAACAATAGATAATGTATATGCTTGTTTCATTCTGGCAAATGGCGCTAGAATGGAAGGTATTGAATCTGAAATATTTTTCACCTTTTTCGGACTAGAAGCAATTCGAAAAGACAAACTGAAACATCTAAAAGTTGCAACTGTCGGTAACCCGGCAATGCACATGCCTACCATGCTTGGTGGTCTTCCAGGAATGGAAGCTTTAGCTACGAGCATGATGAAGAAGGAAATGGAAAAACTAGATATCCCTCCGGTTGATGAGTTTTTAGAAATCCTATCAGCTTCTGGATCCAAACTATGGGCTTGTAAATTGGCAATGGATATGTTCCATATAAAAGAGGAGGATTTAATAGACGACTTTGATGGAGTATTGACTGTTGGTGATTTCTATGCTCGTGCTGAAGGTGATGGTACGCATTTATTGTTTATATAAGCTTTGTCACAAATCATGAAAAAGTCGCGGCTCTATAGGTCGCGGCTTTTTTGTTGGTGTAAATACGAGACACCAATTTTGATGCAATTTGACAAGAGGAAAAACATACATTTGCAGCCGAATGGAGAATATCCGAAATTTTTGCATCATCGCCCATATTGATCACGGTAAATCTACCTTGGCTGATAGACTACTACAGTTTACTGGAACTGTGAGTGATAGGGAGATAAAGGAACAAACTTTAGACGATATGGATTTGGAACGCGAGCGAGGAATTACCATTAAATCTCACGCTATCCAAATGAACTATAAGCATGAAGGGAAAGACTATATTCTAAACCTAATAGATACTCCAGGCCATGTGGATTTCAGCTATGAAGTTTCACGTTCAATTGCTGCTTGTGAAGGTGCCTTATTAATTGTAGATGCGGCACAGGGAATTCAAGCACAAACTATCTCTAATTTATACTTAGCCCTTGAACACGATTTAGTTATCATCCCTATACTAAATAAAATGGACCTTCCTGGC
>CBDUMX010000197.1:0-4233 GCA_965368435.1 uncultured bacterium | reverse complement strand
GGGAACCGAGCATGCTCCAAGTTTAGATCCACTGAATGGTAGCAGTATGGAAGTGCTGAAAGGCGCGAGCACATTGCTCTATGGAAATGACGCAATAGGAGGAGTTGTGCGCATACTCCCGGGAGAATTCAGTGAGACTAATTATTATCATTTGAAAATGTTCTCACGCATTCAAAGCAATGGACTAGGAGGTCAACTAGGTCTACAATTTGAGCGATATGATAGTGCATTAGAATGGGGCAATCGACTAACGGTGAATTTTAGAAAAGTAGGGGATGCATATACACCTGACTATGTTCTAAGTAATACTGCCAATTCACAAGCAAGTTTGTCGTATTACAGCCATTTGCACATAGGCAAACATTTGCTATCCCTCAATCTTTCGAGTTTTAATCAGTTGCTCGGTATACTTGAAGCTTCTCATATTGGAAATCAGTCTGACCTGAATAGGGCATTGGCAAGCGATACTCCATTAATAATACGACCATACAGCTTTAATCTAAATGCACCCTACCAAAAAGTGGAGCACCACAGCGCTCAACTAATCTGGGAACTTTTGCATCTTCCTCTTGGAAATCTCCGTGCAACTTTAACTCAACAATTGAATAGGCGACAGGAGTTTGATAAGCATGGAGGAGGGGACTTAGCAGCCTTAACACTTCATTTAAACACCACACAGTTGAACGTGCTAATTGATAAGCATATAGATAGATGGAGAGTTGAATACGGTGCTCTAGCTGAGCGGCAACAAAATACATATGAAGGGCGATATTTTATACCCAACTATCTCAGATATAAGATGGGAGTCTTTGCAGTTTCAACCTATGAACAGGAGAAATCACTTTTTGAACTTGGATTGAGATACGACCAAATGAACAATAGTACCTTTCGGTATGAAAATGCAAAACTGCTGAATGAACACTTTACTTTCTCAGGCTTTAGCATAAGTTTAGGGATGCAACAACTGCTTGCTAAACACTTGAAACTAAAGCTAGGTGCTTCAAGAAAATTCAGAGCCCCAGAAGTCAATGAGCTTTTTAGCAACGGACTCCATCACGGTTCTGCTGCACTGGAATTTGGAGATTTAACTCTGGATGAAGAAATAGCATACTCCTTCAACCTTGGTTTGAGTTATGGTGGAAAGAAATGGAGATGGGATTTTGAGCCGTATATACACTACTTCAATGGGTTTATAAATCTGGAGCCAACAAATGAAACGCAATTGAGTATCCGCGGGGCATTTCCGGTATTCAGATACAAACAAACTGAAGTCTTGTACTCAGGTCTAGATGCTGGTGCGACGTTCACAGCAAATGCAAATTGGCAATTAGCTTCTCGCTTTAATTTTGTTTATGCAAAAAATATAGAATCATCATCATTTGTCTATGGAGTACCAGCTCCCTCATTTCACTTAAATGCAAAGCGCACAATATACTCTTCATCATTCTTTAGAAATACTTATGTAATGCTGAAGTCGAATTATGTGTTCCGACATTCTTGGGCAGAACTTGAACATGATTTTGCTGCTCCGCCTGATGCATATTTACTTTTAGGTTTTGAGTTTGGTAAACATTTAAGCGAGAAACCAGGTGTATTGGTCTTCCAAATCAATAATATCCTAAACTCCAATTATCGGGATTATATGAATCGATATAGATACTTTGCTAGTGAGCAAGGTATACAATTTAACTTAACATTTAATTACACTTTAAACAAAACACAAAAATGAAAAATCTTAAAAACATACTTATAATTTTCACAGTTCTCATCGCTAGCCAGTACGGCTGCAAAGACGTAACTGATCCGCCAAACCCCAATGAAGAGGAATTGATTACCTCAGTTGTTATTGAATTTACCGACACTGCAAGTCTGGAAGTTCGGTCTTTCAAATTTGCGGATCCCGACGGTGAAGGAGGGAACTCGCCTACACAATTTGATACCATAACTTTAGACAGCCAATCCGTTTATTCGGTTAGGGTTTTATTCTTAGATGAAAGTGGCGCTAGCCCGGTCGACATTACTGAAGAAGTTAAAGAAGAAGCAGAAGATCATTTAATATGTTATCAATTTAATGGTCTGTCTTCAATAACAGTAACCGACATGGATGCAAACAACCTGCCTCTTGGTTTAGAGGCTGAGCTCATTACAAAAAGTGCTGAAAGCGGAACGCTTATCTTGAGTCTAAAGCATCAACCCGACATTAAAAATGGTTCATGTGATGTTGGTGAAACCGATGTGGAAGTCGGTTTTGCGGTGCGTATTGAGTAATAACTTGCATCAAATTAAAGTATTAGTACATCTCCGGGGTCACCTGCCTGGGACCGCGGAGATGTAATATATTATAGAAACGACATTAGAATAAGTAAGCTTTAAAAAGCATGTAACAGCATTAGTAGAGCTTAAGGCTGATAGTCAAATGTAGAATCACATTCTTAAACCTTCACAGTCTTCCACTTTCCCTTACTGAACATCCACAAAGTGAATAGCCCAACGAGGGTTTCAGATATGAATACGGCCCAGAAAACCCCTGAATGAGCCCAGTTTTGATCAAGAGCTAAATAGTATGCCAAGGGTATCTGAATAAGCCAGAAGAAAATCACATTTATCCATGTAGGAGTAGTGGTATCACCCGCACCATTGAATGCTTGTACGGAGACCATCCACCAGCCGTATATAAAATAGGAATAGGAGAGTATGCGCATCCATTCCCCCCCAATCTTTATAACGCGTTGATCGTCGGTAAACAAGCCAACCAAACTTTCATTGTAGAAGAAATATACAAAAGACACCAATACAAGAAATATCATGTTATAGAAGCCAATCTTCCACACGGATTGTTCGGCTCTTTCGGGCATGTTAGCACCGAGATTTTGTCCAACTAGTGTCGCTGCAGCATTTGACAGTCCCCATGCTGGCATCAGCGTAAACATCATCAAACGCAATGTAATGGTAGCACCTGCTACTGCTTCGCTACCAATGTCTGAAAGTATACGCATTAGAAAAATCCAGGATGTCATAGCAATGATCATTTGTCCAATACCTCCCAAGGAAGTCTTTATGATATTCAGTAAGATAGCGCCTTGAAATTTAAATTGCTGCCATTTTAACTGTATGTGTTTTCCGCCTCTGGCAAGCACCCATAACTGGCTTGCAACACCAATTCCTCTTCCTATGTTTGTTGCCATAGCTGCGCCTTCAATCCCAAAGGCCGGTATTGGTCCCCAGCCAAAAATCAATATGGGGTCGAGTAGTAAATTGAAGCCATTGGCTATCCATAAAACACGCATGGCAATGGCCGCATCACCAGCACCTCTGAAGATAGCATTTATAACAAAAAGCAATACAATTATTCCATTGCCTCCTAGCATCCACATGGTGTATTTATATCCATGCTCTATACTCCATGCATCGGCACCCATCAAGTGGAGAAGCTCCTTTGAATAGAAGAGACCTGCAATTGCAAATGGCAGTGAAACTAGTATGGAAAGCAGTATGGCATGTATGGCGGTTTTGGATGCTTTATCTTTATCCTTTTCACCAATTCTTCTGGCAATAATGGCTGTAACTCCCATGCTTAGGCCCATGGCGACGGAATAAAGAATGTACAAATAGGTTTCTGTAAGTCCCACAGTTGCAACCGCAGAAGGACCTAATTGTCCCACAAAATAGATATCGACAACAGCGAATGTCGACTCCATAACCAATTCTAGTATCATTGGCACAGCAAGTAAAAAGATAGCGCGCTTTAAGCTGATTGTAGTGTAGTCTTCAGAAGTTCCGCGTATAGCTGAACCGAGAGCCGTCCACAGCTTTTTCCTTTTTGTGATCTCGTTGTTTTCTGCTGGTATGCCGCCTTGCGTTTGCATAGAATCGGGCAAATATCAATGAATTGGTGCAAATTACCACTCGCCAAGACTAGTACTGCATTTTACTAAGGTTTACAGTAATTATGAACCAAGGATACTTCAAATGCAGAGCTAAGAAATTGAAATGAAGTAAGCGCATATTTTAACTATTATTTATTTCTTAAATTTGGATGTACTCAGTGAACACTTTAACGATACACAAACGCATAACAGGAGCTGTTCTGGCTCTATGCTTTATTAGCTCTTTCAGTTTTTCTCAAACTAAAGTAGATTCACTTTGGAACAGATACCATAAGTTGACAGTTAAAGATACAGCCAGCCTTGGAATCTTGCATAAGATTGCCAATGAAAATCAAAATATCCATCC
>CBDUMX010000196.1:0-4300 GCA_965368435.1 uncultured bacterium | reverse complement strand
GGAATAGCAAGTAACCAAGGACTGAATTCGGTTAAATCAAACAGTTGTAATATCAGAGGTTTGCCAAGGATGAGGACAATGATGATGAGCAAAGTGCTCATTAGACCAATTAGAATAGACAAGACCACCAATGATCGAGCTTTGTCTCTATCTTCTTCAACTATAATTGCCTGTTCGTATTTTAAAGTACTAAATGCAGCACCAATGCTAATGAGGGAAACAAATGTTGTTATAACGCCGTGTTCTTCTGGTGAAAATATTCTGGAAAGGATTGGTACTACTAGAAGTGCAATTAATTGTGCAATTCCTGAACTGCTAAACAGCATGCCGGCATTTTTTAAGAAATCGCTTTTGATAAATTGTGACGCCATTTAGCGGTTGGGATTGCGGACGAAGATCGTTATTCTTTGAAAATAAAAAAATTGGAGGGGTTTATGAACAAACGGGATTCAATGTTTGCGAATTGGGGTGTTAATTTCAGAATTCTAGCTTATTTTGTTCTCAGTGAAACGACCATTTTTATGCTTTGTTGTTATATTTTATTTCTTGTCATCATGCACAGAAAGTGGTAATAACAAATCAACACTATTTGATAAGCATTTCTCTTTAAGTCAAGCGGTGGTGTTTATTCATCTTCAAGATGACAATAGACGAATTGAGCTTAAAAACTGCGATTCGCTAAGTTACTTTGAAGGGGCTTCATTGTCGAAAACCATATACAACATTGGGTTGAATAATGAATTGGAAAAGCTTAATTCAGCACAAAAACATGCATTATTATTAATGATAAATCACGCTAATGGAGTTGAAAACAAAAGTGATTGCAAATTTAAGTATTCTGACTCATCATACATCATGGCCGCAGATAGCGTACAAAGATGGTTGGGCTTGTCTGTAGAAGATGTTGTGCCAGAGGGCTATCGATTTGTGTATGGTGAAGATATGACTGTATTAGAAGGATTTGTTACATCAGAGAAATTAGCCAGAACTTATAAGACAGACAGTGTTGCGCTGCCCAATGGAACGGCTTATTTAAATACTGTCGATGCAAAGAAATTACTGCACTCTACAAAGGATTATATCAGCAAAGCTAGCGTCCAAAATTACGAGCTTAAGATTTGTGACTATAACACTTTATACTGGAAAAATGGCATGGGTATGGATAGCAGCTTGGGCAGGCCAATTTATTTTCAGTGGGGCAGCAATTGGTGTTATAATCATTTGATCCTTGTTGATATAACAAAGAATGAGTCGTTTTTAATCATGACGAATAGTGTGATAGGTGCTTCAGAAATAGCTAAGTATTTTACCGAGCATTATAGAAAGAGATTAGAGTTATTTGATTTTATAAAGTGGTATTAGAAATGTTCAATGCCTTGATAATCTGCTAGGGCTCCCACTATCGATTTGTGCTTTGACAGTTCTGCCAAGGAAATTTGGGGATTGTAAAGAATAAGATCAAGTTGTGGCAAGCTAGAATCTCCTAAATTCAGATTGTTTAGCATTTTGTCAACCGTCAGCATATAAGCATAGCTACTTTCGATTAGAAATTGATAAGTTTTTGTCGTGTCGCTAAAGGGCATTGGACTTATCAAATTAACAGTGTCCTTATTCTCTATAGAGTAAACCAGCTGATGAAAGTGTGTTTTTAGGTACATACTTTTATCAAAATCAGGTGCTGGAATAATGATTTTTATAAGGTCGCCATCTCCTAAAGCTTCATTATTGAGCTCAAAGTTTTCTATTCTAGCTGTTTTAATTTCTTGTTCTGCAGTGCAAGAAAAGAGAAGTGTTAGAAGCAATAGTTTAAAGACGTTTTTTAACATGAGAAAGTAAAATATTTCGTTCTAAAATTAACAAAACAGTTGAACAAATAAAAACTAAGAGGGCTAAGTAAAACAGCGTGGAATCGCCTTGCACGGCTATTCCTAAAGTTGTAAGGTGAAAGAAAATAGCACCACTGATAACCATAGTGCTTAAGAGTGCTCCATATACTCTGGTTGTTGGAATAAGTATTAATATAGCTGCAAGCAGTTCTGTAATTCCAGAGCCTATGCGTCCCCAGGGCTCCATGCCAATTTTAGTGAATATGTAAACACTGTCGGGATGCGCAGTAAATTTAAAGAAAAGCGTTTGAAGCAGAATAAGTGCTGTTGTAATGGAGAGTAACCATTTGAGGGCTTTCATTAGACAAAGTTAGTTAAAGTGCAGAACTAATAAATGTAGGTTCGCACGGGGGCCACCACCTCCTCCCCAGTAGCAAAAGTAGCGGCATTTGCATCCGCCTGCAAAGCCAGCTTATATTGGTGTACAACTATTTTATTATAGCAACCATGGCTTGGTGCTTTAAAAAATATGACGTCAGGATAACAGCTTCCCTACGTATATTAGCCCAAGATATGCAAAAATTAGTAGTCGCGATTTTTTTGAGTTTTTCGATACTATCTTGTCAAGAAGAATTGGTTCAGGAACCAGTACAAACAGATGCTACTTTAAAGGTTGATTACCAGTACAGACCTTTAATTCATCATTTTTCCAGCACAGGTTGTGGTCCATGTGGAAGTTTTGGTATACCTGTGATAAGTCAAATTGCAGATCAGATGGGAGACAGTATACTGCCTCTTATCACACATTTTAAGTACAACGATCCATTTATAACTGAGTCATCAAAAGCAATTGAATCTGCTATTTTAAATCAATGGTATTCACCTCAAATTTGGATAGAGAATAGCAATATTACCTATGACATAATTTATGATAATATTCCAGTTGCAGTAGATAAAGCTTCGAAAATCCTACGGAAAAAAATTTCAAATAATGCGGAGGCCTATGTAGGCGTAAAAGCTGCACTGAACACTAACCAGCGCTATGATTTAGAATACCTTATTGAGAATGGTGTGGATGACAGTGCTACTTATTTTGTTGAAGTTTATGCCATGGAAGACAGCATAGTTGCAAGCCAGGCAGGAGCTAATCCCTTTGTTTCTACTCATTACCGAGTAAATAGAGGAGGGTTTTATGGGGGTATGGGTCTCGAGGTAAAACTCGCAGGCAAAGAAAAGCGTCTCGAGAGCTTAGAATTTGTGCCTTGTTGGGTATGTGACCCTTTGGAGCAGTACTTTTACATAATTGTCTGGAAGGAAGTTAGTGCTGGTAGGTTTGAATATGTAAATGGGAAGGTGTTGAGATTGTAAATTCTTTAAGTAAAACCTTTCAATAGAAGATGCGGGGGCCACCACCTCCTCCCCAGTAGCAAATATAGTTTTCAGATTATTTGGTCAGAAATTCACTTTATTATCGCGATCACTTTTCTCATCAAAGTACTCTATCTCCCTAAATTGAAATTCTCAATCTCTTTTGATTTATACGTTTTAGTATCATATTGATCTTGACCTAAGGCAGTGCGATTTCTCAAGGTGACAAAACCCATCATTGCGCCACCCATAATGATTGGAGTGGATATAGGCCCCCTTATAATGTCGATTTTTTCCAGAATTCTAACTCCACTTTCTAGATACAGTGAAGAATCTACTACGGGCTTGATTTTGAAATTCTTAGAGAAAGGTAGATAGCCATACATTTTGACCGCTATCATAAGACTGTCGCCGAGGTATAAACTATCTGCAGTTATAGTTATACTAAATTCCCCATTTAAGTCTGTATATGTGCTTCCAAGCATAGCAGAGTCACTGTATATTTGCACTAAGGTTTATGAAATATTTATGTTTGGGGCAGTACTATCACGGACTGAACCTCTAACTATCACCGTATCAAGTATATTAGATGATATTTGATTAGCCGACAAAGAATGATTTTGATGAAGGGTCAATTTAGCGAAAGTTGATTTAATACCTATCCACAGCGCAATACAAGCAGCAATAGCATATTTCAAACGACTAAATCGAGCTGTATTGTTTCTTTGGCTGCTTAGTCGGTTGGAGGGGATTCTTATGCACAAGGTATTATTATTAGCTGAGTATGCCGACAATAATTCTTGATCCGATAATAAAGTGGCATCTAGTACTACTTTATCACAAGATGAACAAAACCGCCCTTTTTCTGCTGAATCCATCTTGTCCCAGTCTTGATGGCATGCCTTCTTAATACTGATTGCTAGTTCGGACATGGATACAATTTACGAATCGATTTTTTTTATGGAGATGTAGTTGAGTAACAGCTTTATTACTTTAATAACGGAAAGTACTTAAGGTTGAATTGATAAATTCTTAGCTTTGCCGCTTTATCAAGAGTTTATGTCCGAAGAACTATTTAAAAACATACTGTCACATTCAAAAGAGTA
>CBDUMX010000195.1:0-4303 GCA_965368435.1 uncultured bacterium | reverse complement strand
ATGTTGTGAGGATATATTTCAATGAGTTCGCTCAAAGCTTAAGCTAATACGGCTTTCACCTTATCTGCAGCTTCCTGCAGGATAATTGCAGATTGTACTTTTAATCCGCTTTCATCAATGATTTTTTTCGCTTCTTCAGCATTTGTCCCCTGTAATCTCACTATAATCGGAACAGGAATTTCTCCAAAACTTTTGTATGCTTCAACCACGCCATTGGCAACCCTGTCGCATCTCACAATGCCTCCGAAAATATTAATCAATATTGCTTTAACATTTGGGTCTTTTAAGATTATTCTAAAGCCCGCTTCAACCGTAGTTGCATTTGCTCCTCCACCAACGTCTAAAAAGTTAGCGGGTTCTCCTCCGCTCAACTTGATAATATCCATGGTTGCCATTGCTAGTCCAGCTCCGTTTACCATACAACCTACGTTTCCGTCGAGTTTGATAAAGTTTAAATCGTGCTTTTTAGCTTCAACTTCAGTAGGATCTTCTTCACTTTCATCTCTTAAATCTATGAAATCCTTATGTCTAAATAGGGCATTGTCATCTAGAGTAACTTTTGAATCTACTGCTATTATTTTATCATCCGAAGTCTTTAGTACAGGGTTGATTTCGAACATTGAAGAATCTGTAGATGTGTATGCCTTGTAGAGGGCATTGACAAACTTCACCATTTCTTTAAATGCGTTTCCGCTTAGCCCCAGATTAAATGCTATCTTTCTAGCTTGGAAAGGCATAAGTCCAGTACCTGGATCCACCCATTCTTTGTGTATTTTTTCTGGATGTGTTTCAGCTACTTCTTCGATATCCATCCCCCCTTCAGTGGTATATATGATAACGTTCTGACCTTTTGTTCTATCCAACAAAACACTCATATAGTACTCTTTTGGCTCATTTTCCCCAGGATAATACACGTCTTGAGCTAAAAGCACTTTATTTACCTTTTTACCTGCGGCACTAGTTTGAGGCGTTATAAGTTGCATTCCTAGAATATCATTTACAACTTGCTGAAGCTCTTGATCATTCTTCGCCAGCTTTACTCCTCCGCCTTTTCCTCTTCCTCCAGCATGTATTTGTGCTTTAACAACAATCCAGTCTGTGCCAGTTTCGGCTTTTAATTTTGCCCCTGCAGACATTGCGTCTTCTTTGCTGTCTATAACTATTCCTTCTTGAATTGAAACACCAAAGGATTTCAGTATTTGTTTAGCTTGATATTCGTGAATATTCATTACGGCGGCAAAAATACATTTTGATTTTATAGTAAAGCTATAATCATATGGTGAATATCAACATTTAATCTAGAGGATTTAAGCTTTCTAATCATTCGTGCAACTGACCAAACTCATATGGGCTGTAAATCGATTTATTGTACTTTTGAATCATCAAAAATATACTCGCTATATCTCTTTGTTTATTAATTAGTGCTAGCTATTTACTAAATATTGGAGTATTTATTTGGTACGAAATTGACAAGGCCTATATCGCAACAGAATTATGCGAAAATCAAGATGCGCTTGAGCTAGAGTGCAATGGTAATTGTGTTCTCAATAAACATTTACAACTCAAAGAAGCAAATGCCCCAGAAGAAAATTCCAAAATTCAGATTAGCTTGGAAGTTTTAACCTTTATTGTTCCAGAAGATTTTATTCTTCAGCTTTCATCCAGTGTTGGAATAATGAAGCATCTCGAGCCTAACAACAAATTCATATCAAATTTTCATTCGGATATTTTTCATCCTCCTCAATTGTGCTGATTTAACATCGAATTATTAGTATCAATTAGGACAACATGAAAAAAACAATAATCATTATTGCGTGTGCCCTTGTAAGCACAGGAGTACTCGCCTGTGATGTTTGTGGAGGAGCCAGTATGAATATCGGCTTCGGTTACATCCCATTGCAGAAAAGACATATAATTGGATTGAATTACAATTTCAACTCCTTTCAAACAACACATCCAACAATGGACGGAATTTCTGGAATTGAAAGTAAAGACCAGTTTCATTCTATTGATTTATGGATGCGTTATTTCATAAGCAATAAATGGATTGCTGTAGCAAACATTCCATACAGAAGTAATTCTATAGTTAGCGATCATTTTAACTATTCAAGTAAAGGGCTTGGAGACATCAGTGTTCAGCTTTACTACAGTGTCTGGCAATACGGATCATCAACTAGTAAAACTCAAGCTCGATGGTTAGCTGGCGCAGGAATAAAGGCACCTACTGCAAGCGGCAAATCAAGCAACGAACAGAACTTTGTTCAAAACATACAAGTTGGTAGCAATAGCTGGGACTATTTATTTGGGAGTAACTTTTCACTTAAACACAATAAAATCGGCATCAACCAAGAAACCAATTATAGCCTAAATGGAGTCGACAATAAAGATTTCAAATTTGGCAATCTATTTAAGGCTAAACTGACCCTCTTTCGCCAATTATCAATGAAAAAGAGCAGTACAATCCCGCAAATCGGTTTATCCTATATGCAGCAGTCTAAAGATTTAATTTGGGCAGAACGCAATATAGAAAGACTATACAGCGGCAAAGAACAATTGGGTCTTACCATTGGCGCCGACTATTATCGCAAATCATTTGGAATTCGACTTAACACTGAGATTCCTCTTCATTACCAATTATCCGAAGGCCTCGTAAAGCCAAAAGCAATGCTAAACCTTCAATTTTTATATTTTATCACGCCTGTTAAAAAGAAAACAAACAATGAATAAATATTCAATACTATTTGCCTTTGCATTCGTTTTTGCAATGGCATCATGCGAAAAAGATGCAGACCCAACTCCTGCTGGAGTTGAAATCTCGTTCAACTTCTCAAGCCCAACGGAAAACTATATGTATCCACTAGGCGATACTGTAAATATCACTGGAAGAATTACGGCTAATGTAGAAATGCATGGCTATGAAATTGAGATTATAAATACCTCAGATAACAACAAACAAATATTCTATTCTCATACACATGAAGATGGAGTTTCTTTTGATGTAAGTGAGTACTGGGTCAATAATGTAACTAGCCACAGCAATTTGATTTTGACTGTAACAGCAATTCTCAGTCACGAAATGGATTCGGAGTCGAATGAAGTTAGCAAGAGCTATTATTTTATGGCGCATCCAATGTAGAAACACTAAGGCCCCCAAGTGGGGCCTTTTTATTTAGTTTAAGATATTCTTATTAATGCGCGATTAATTTCGTAAATTTGTAGGGAACAAATGGTGCTAAACCTCTTGTTTCACTGCGGTTATGTAATTCTATATACAAATACTAATACAAAATAAACGCAGCATGAGCGTTTATTCTCTCTGAAATTAGGAACACCGCATCATTACTTAAAAAAACATGAATGGCTAGATCTCAAGAAACCTTTGGTAAAAAGGAAAAAGAAAAAAAACGATTAAAAAAACGAAAAGAAAAAGAAGAAAAACGCCAAGAGCGTAAAGCACAATCCAAAGGTGGTGGATTGGAAAACATGATTGCCTATGTTGATGAAAACGGAAATTTCACAGATACCCCACCTGATGATTCTATGAAAACTGAAATCGACGTTGAGAGCATAGAAATCAGCGTACCTAAAAAGGTGCATGTGGAAGAAGACCCAATAAAAACGGGTAGAGTTGAATTCTTCAATCATGAAAAAGGCTTTGGCTTCATCAAAGAAGACAATACCCCTGAAAAGCATTTTGTCCATGTTCATGGACTTATAGATCAAATTGATGAAGGCGATAAAGTTCAATACGAACTTGAACCTGGTCTTAAAGGTCTTAATGCAGTAAGAGTGAAAAAAATCTAAACTTTATAGTTTCACTTGGTAGCAGGAGCAGCTACATATTTCTTCTGTATTGCCCTCCTACTTCAAATAAAGCAGAGGTGATTTGTCCAAGGGAACAATGTTTACCTGCTTCAATTAATGCTTCAAATACATTTTCATTGGCTAATGCGGCCTTTTGAATATCTCGAAGATTCTGTTCTGATTCTTTAGAATATCTCTCGTGTAACGCGTTCAAGGTATTGATTTGAAATTGCTTTTCTTCTTCAGTTGCTCTAATAACTTCTTTAGGAAGTACTGTTGGCGAACCCTTCGAACTTAAAAATGTATTTACTCCGATAATAGGAAATTCTCCTGTATGTTTTAAAGTTTCATAGTATAGACTTTCCTCCTGAATTTTAGATCGCTGGTACATAGTTTCCATAGCTCCTAGTACTCCTCCACGTTCCGTAATTCTATCGAACTCCGCTAATACAGCTTCTTCTACTAAATCAGTTAGCTCCTCAATAATAAATGATCCTTG
>CBDUMX010000194.1:0-4319 GCA_965368435.1 uncultured bacterium | reverse complement strand
TAGTTTAAAAGAAATTGAAGGTACATCATAATATAGACGAATTTTTCACCAATCTAGAGGTTGTGCTCACTCAAGGCACTTTTGACGGAGTGCATTATGGCCATCAACAGATTCTTAAGAAATTGGTAGCCGATGCTGAGGAAATTGGTGGTGAAAGTGTTCTCTTGACCTTTTATCCTCATCCAAGATTGGTTTTATACCCCAACGATAATGATCTAAAGCTATTGAGCACACTCAATGAGAAGATTGCATTGGTTGAAGAACTGGGAGTTGACCATTTAGTGGTATTGCCTTTCACCAAAGAATTATCTCGACTCTCACCAGAGATGTTTGTTAAATCTATATTGATTGATAGACTGAAAGTGAGCAAGCTCATCATAGGCTACGATCACAGATTTGGCAGAAATAGAGAAGGCTCTTTGCAAGATATGCAAGGTTTTGCGAGTGAGTATGGATTTGAATTAGAGGAAATTAGAGCGCAGGATATCGATGATTGCATAGTTTCATCCACTAAAATTCGAAATGCATTGCTGGCTGGTAATGTTACAGAAGCAGAGAGTTTATTGGGCAGACCATACACTTTAACTGGAGTGGTAGTGCACGGAACGAAGCAGGGAAAATTGCTGGGTTTCCCTACAGCCAACATTGAAGTAAACTCAGAATATAAACTTATACCAGCAAATGGGGTATATGCAGTTAAGATTAAATTGGACGATAGAATTTATGGCGGAATGCTCAATATAGGCGACAATCCTACATTTATTGATAAGAAGTGGAGTATAGAAGTGCATATTTTTGAATTCCAGAAAGACATCTATAATCAAACTGTTGAAATTTCGTTTATTCAAAAGATGCGCGATGAGCTTAAGTTCGCATCCAAAGAAAAACTCATTCAACAATTGAAGCTGGATGAGATAAATGCGAGAGAAATTGTCAGGAAGAATTAGAATCATAGTATACGCACTACTCGTGCTGCTGGGCATTCAAGCTTATGCGCAGGATAGCGCAGACTTAAAACCTATAGATTTTAACTATTTCGATCAGGATTTAATACCCGCAAAATCTATTTACGGAAACTCTTGGGATTCACTTCATGTAGACAGCCCATCTTTTGATCCAACTAAGATGGAGTTTGGCTATAATCTCAAACTCATTGAAGAAGATTGTCAATATGTACATCCATTCATCGGTAATGTTACCTCAAGATTTGGGTATAGATGGGGAAGAATGCACAAAGGCTACGATATAGATCTCGTAACTGGAGACAAAGTATTGGCGGCATTCGACGGAGTTGTGCGCATCTCTAAATACAATGCAGGCGGTTTTGGCAATTATGTGCTCATAAGACATTATAACGGCTTAGAAACCATCTATGCTCACTTATCAAAGCGCATAGTGCACTGCAATCAAACAGTTAGAGCTGGCGATGTAATTGGACTAGGTGGCAATACTGGACGCTCAACAGGCTCTCACCTGCATTTTGAGACTCGTTTCAAGGGCGTTGCATTCGACCCAAGCAAAATCAGTGATTTCGACGCATATACCTTGAAGTCGGTTGAGATAGTAATAGACCGCAGTTGGTTTCCCTATGTTACTAGTCCATCTCAATATCAAAGACAGTTTGCCAAATACCACAAAATAAGAAAAGGCGATACCCTCTACGGTATAGCGAGAAAATACGGAACTACTGTAAATGCACTCTGCAGACTCAATAGGATTAGCAGAAATAGTATTTTGAGAGTAGGTAGGACGATTCGAGTCCGATAATTACTTCCACCTAAAGGTATTCATGCTGTGTTGAATATCTTCTTGTATGAAATTATAAATAGGCGCCACACTATCTCTATTGGTTTTGATATTGAAATAGAATGAACCTCTAAAGAAGTGCTCTTTTCTATCTGTAATGTAAAAGTTTAAAGGCGTAGCTGTTTTGCCTTCCAAATCGTAGATCATGCCGTAATTGCCATTTGAGTCTAAAAACTCCTTTTCAATAATTTCTTCCGCTTTGCTGATATGCTTAAATGCCAATTTATAGGAATCTTCCATCAAGCTGTCTAAACTCGATTGATTATAGATTCGCTTATAGCTAATATGCAATGTGGCATTAAAGGGATGATAGATAAGGTTGAACCAACAATCATCATTAGAATTTGCCATAACTAAGCTGCTGTACTTAGGGATTTCCATTTCAAAAGGACAATCCGTATCGGTCAATTTATATTCTTTTTCCGGATAAATAACCCTGGGGTATGATTTAGGCTTGGGAGTATAGTCATTGCATCCAATTCCAATGAAAATCAAAGCTATTACAAATACACTACTCTTCTTCATCATCCTTCTTCTTTTCAGGACTTGGTTCATATATAAGTTTAACGCGCTGTATTCTTCTATCGTCTACAGATTCTATGATAAATGTAAAATTGCCCTGCGCTAAAGTTTCATTCTTTTCAGGAATACCCTGGTGAAATTCCATGATGAGTCCACCCAAGGTATCTGCATCACCTCTCAGGTCATCAAATACATTTTCTTCTATTCCCAACACCTTACTGATATCGTTCAAGGACATTTTACCCTCAAAGATGTAAGTGGTATCGTCTAACTTAGAATAGCTCAGCTCATCCTCATCAAACTCATCTCTTATCTCTCCAAAGACCTCTTCTAAGATGTCTTCCATGGTTACAAGACCGCTTGTGCCCCCGTATTCATCAACCACTATTGCCATATGAATTCTGTTCTCTTGAAACTCCTCCAATAAATCATCTATCTTTTTAGATTCTGGCACAAAGAGAGCAGGTCTTAGTAATTTGGTCCACTCAAAATCGATATCTTGATTGAGATAGGGTAACAAGTCTTTAACATATAGCAATCCTTTAACTGTATCGAAATTTTCTTCATAAACTGGTAGTCGGCTGTAGTTCCAATTGGATACCAGATTAAGTACTTCTTGAGAAGAGGATGAGATATCAATACATGCTACCTCGGTTCGGGGCTTCATAATTTGCTTAACGCTGGTATTCCCAAAATTGATAATGCCTTTGAGTATGTGTTTTTCTTCTATCTCCTTGTTTTCATCTGCTATATCAATGGCCTGACTCAATTCCTCCATACTGATATTGTGAAATCTCTTCTTGAGGTATTTATCAAATAGTGATGAGCTGCTAGATAAAACATGAACGGCAGGTTTAAAGACCTTATAGCACAGTTCTAGCGGTCTTGCCATAAGTCGTATAATTTTGAGATTGTTTTGAGTGGCGTAAATCTTCGGAATAATTTCACCCAATAGAACAAGAAGGAAGGTTATCAAGCCAACTTGAATAATGATGGTGAGTATAAGGTTGAGGGAGAAGAGATAATCACAAAGCCAGGATGAGAATATTACGATGAAAATATTGACCATATTATTCATGAGTAATATGGTTGCTAGTAAACGGCTTGTTGCGGTTTTTCTATCGGGTTCATTGATAAGGTTTAGGGCAATAGCCGATGATTTGCTGTTTTCTTCATTGAGGGCAACAAGATCATTGGGGTTTAGGCTGAAGAAAGCGTTTTCAGAGCTGGAGAACAGCCCAGAAAAGAATAAAAATATCACTACCACCAGCATACCGATTATACCGTATAGCAGGGTGGTACTCAATGAATGATTGAGTATTTCTCCTAGTAAAAAAAAAGTCTGTTGAAAAGGTTCTCCGTCTGTGTCCAATTTTTGGCTTATTTAAAAGGGTAAATCGTCATCACCTTCCACCATATTGTCAATCTTAGATTCATTATGAGCTGCAATTTCACTTTGCTTATTCGACTCATTTTTCTGACTGCTTCCGCTATTATTATCGCTTGCTCTATCGAGCATATTTAGAGTGTTTACTCTTATTCTTGTGGTTCTGTGTTTTTGCCCCTCGCGTTCCCATTCTTCAGTTTTAATCTTTCCTTCAATGTAGACCAAACTTCCTTTGTGCAGGTACTTTTCAGCCACTTTAGCTAGTCCGTCCCACATTTCTAGATTGTGCCATTCGGTTTGTTCCACCTTATTGCCGTTTCTATCAGTATATCGCTCATTAGTAGCAAGTGTCATATTGGCTACTGCTCTGTTCTGATCGAGATACTTTACTTCGGGGTCTTTGCCTAAATGGCCTATTAAGATTACTTTATTTAACATTGTTCTCTGAGTAAGATAAATACTTGCTTATAAGCACAGAAACTGGATACTTATTCTGCAAGTGCTTTAAATCTATTTCAAATATATGTGATTTTGCCTTTTTAAACGGTTTAGGGCTCCTAATTGTGTAAAAGTGTGCATTAATCTTACGATGGGACAATAAGTG
>CBDUMX010000193.1:0-4329 GCA_965368435.1 uncultured bacterium | reverse complement strand
CATATACTATTACTACTTGTGCGACTCAAATCTTTCTAGATTGGACAGGTCATACTAACACTATATGCGGAGGAACAAGTTGTAGGGATAGTTCAGGTATAGCGGTACCTGTCACCTGGCTTTCATCAGCTTTAGTTTGCAATGCATCCAAAAGTATGCTTCAATGGCAAACTGCTAGTGAGATTAATAACAAAGGATTTGAAGTAGAGTATAAGACAGCAGATGGAAAATGGTTTACTGTTGGCAGCGTGCAAGGACAGACGTATTCCAACAGCATCAATAGCTATCAATTTGAGGTGACCGATTACTTATTACTAGCAACTTATTTTAGAATTAAACAGGAAGATTTTAATGGCACTAGTTCATATTCTGAGCTCATTAAGAATGAGTGTGATAATGCTAATGAAATACGGTTTTATCCAAACCCAGTAAAAACTAAACTCCACTTTAGCAATACGGTGATGAATTTCTCCATTATAGATACTTATGGCAGGCTTGTATTAAATGGTAATGAATGTGATGAGATAGATTTAAGTGAGCTTAAAAATGGTTTTTATTACTTGCGATATTCAAATGGGTTTCAGCAATATGTGAAACCACTTATTCGATTGTAATTAATAAACGCCAGGGAAAAAAGCGTCTTTGGTATAATACAGTTTACTTTTCTGCTTGTTATAGATAATAGCTACTACATCAAATCTACATTCTTTATCAATTCGGAATTCGTGAACATATGCTTCTGCTGCTTCTGAAATTTTTTGTTGTTTGCGTTTAGAGACTGCAAATTCAGGCAAACCGTGTAAATCATCTTTTCTGGTTTTAACTTCTATGAATACAATTTCATTCTTGTCTTTAGCTACAATGTCTATTTCGTAGTAAGAAAACCGCCAATTGCGTGCTAGAATCTTGTACCCAAGTGATTTGATGTGTTTGACGGCAAGTTCTTCGCCTAATTTACCGAGTTCTGATTTATTCATTGGCTTGTTTAATGGCCATCCATGCCATTAAACCAGCTCCAACTTTTAACGATTCTTCATCAATGTCGAAAGTGGGAGTGTGTACCATCGAAGCTATCCCTTTTTCTTCATTTCGCACGCCTAGCCTATAGAAGCAAGCGGGTATTTCCTGAGAATAGTAGGCGAAATCTTCACCAGCGGGCCAAATCTCAAGCTCCTTTACTTTATCTGCACCTAAATATTCTTGAGCCCAAGCTTTTGACTTTGCAGTTAGATCTTCATCATTCTTCAAGAATGGATATCCTTTGCGAACTTCAACTTCGCATTTAGCTCCATGCATTTCGGCTTTGGCAATGCAAATCTTTTCAATTAAGGAGTGTGCCTTCATTCTCCAATCCTCATCATATGCCCTGAAAGTACCTTCCATATAAACCTCATTAGGAATGATATTGGTAGAGCCTTCTGCTATTACTTTTCCTATAGAAAGTACTGAGGGAATAGAAGGTTTAGCGTGTCTACTCACCACAGTTTGAAGTTCTGTAATGATCTGTGCTGCGATCATTACCGGGTCAATATTAAGATGAGGATGAGCCCCATGTCCCCCTTTGCCAATTACTTTGATATAAATTTCATCAGCACTGGCCATATACAAACCTGGCCTAAAACCTACTTCGCCTGCATCCAATAAGGGCATTACATGTTGCCCAGTAATTTGACTAACGCTAGGGTTTTTTAGTATTCCGTTTTTAATAAGAATGCTTGCGCCTCCAGGAAGGCGTTCTTCACCTGCTTGAAAAATGCAGCGTATTGTTCCTTCCCATTCAGACTTTAATTCGTTGAGAATCAACATTGCGCCGAGCAATGAGGTAGTGTGCACATCATGCCCGCAAGCGTGCATGACTCCAGGATTTTGACTTATATACTCAGTTGTATTTTTTTCGTGTATTGGCAAAGCATCTATATCTGCTCTTAGGGCTATTGTTTTCTTATTGGGATTATTTCCTTTAAGGTCAACATAACCTCCAGTTTCCATAAGTGATTGAAAAGTTCCAAGCTTATTATCTTCTATGAAAGATTTAAGATAGCTAGTGGTCTTAAATTCTTCGAAGGACAATTCCGGGTTTTGATGTAAATACCTGCGGGTTGATTGCAATTTGGAATAATACGAATTTGCTAGTTGCTTTACCCTCTCAGAAAGACTCATAGAACAAAGATAAAAGAAAAAACCCCGCTTTGGCGGGGTTTTATACTAAAACGTAAAGCTAAATTTTTTAATTTTTTAGCAGTGCAATCATAAGTGATTAGATTGTCTTTTTGAACTAGATTCTGAGAAATAATATTAAGTTTACTTTTTACAGATAAAATCATCTTATTTCTCCTTAAAATCCATTCCATGTGTTTACTTTGTCTTTAGTGATTCCACCACACATCATAGATAAAATATTCGATGTAGCCGCCATAGAGGAGGTTGTAGGAGAATATGTCAGTTTGAAAAAAGCAGGTGCCAACTATAAAGGGCTTTGTCCTTTTCACGATGATAAGAACCCATCTATGAGCGTATCTCCTTCCAAAGGAATATTTAAATGTTTTAGTTGTGGTCAGGGAGGGAATGTCTTCCATTTTGTCATGGAACATGAAGGATTATCCTACCCATTAGCGGTTAAGTTCTTGGCAGATAAATACAATATTCAGATTGAAGAAAGCGACCTGAACATCACTGAGATTGAAGAAGAAGGACGGCGCAAAGACGGAATATATGCAGCTTTAGAATTTGCGAAAAACTTCTTTCACGAGCGATTAATGTCTGGAGAAGATGGTAGAGTTATTTACAAACCCTATCTTCAAGAGCGAGGCTTTAGGGAAGAGAGTTTAAAGAAATTCAGTATTGGACTTAGTGGGACGTCGCGCTCAGATATGCTTAATGCTGGACTCACCAAAGGATTCACAGCTCAGCAGTTGTTTGATGCTGGTCTGGTTAAAAAAATTGATGATAACCAAGGAGTTTTAGAATCGAATTTAAGAGATACTTTTATAGAACGCATTGTCTTTCCAATTATTAATATTTCGAATAAGGTTCTTGGATTTGGAGGCAGAATTATTAAAACTGATGTTAAAGCTCCAAAGTATTTAAACAGTCCAGAATCTATAGTTTATGAAAAGAGAAAGGAGCTTTACGGCTTAAACTTTGCTAAAAACAGTATACGCAAATCCGAAACTGTTTATGTAGTTGAAGGATATATGGATGTGTTGAGCTTAAGTCAATCTGGCGTAGAGAACGTAGTTGCTGTATCTGGAACTGCATTTACTGAAGAACAAGCTCGTTTATTAAAAAGGTTTAGCACTGAAGCTATATTGTTATTCGACGGGGATGAGGCAGGAATTAATGCTAGCTTAAAACACATCAATACCTTGCTCAAATTCGATATCAATACGAAGATTGTTTTATTCCCTGCCGATGAAGATCCAGATTCATTTATTCAAAAGCACGGCAAACAAGGATTTGATGATTATGTGGCTAAAGAGGCCAAAGATTTTGTGAATTTTATAGCAGCAGTAAAACTAAAGGGCAAGGAGAATGATCCGGTTGCCAAAGCGACTGTTGGAAGATTAATTACTGAAAGCATAGCTCATATACCGGACCCTTTAAAGCGGGCAGCATTTATTAATGAGGCTGCTACTAGTTTAGGTTGGCAGGAAAGAATTTTAATAGAGGAAACAAATAAATTTAGAGTTTCTCAGTTAAAGCAAAAAAATTCTGGGTCTGAAGTATATGTTCCTTCTATAGCATCGCAGCCGCAAGAGATTGAACAAAAGAAGGATATTAAAAATTACCAAGAATATGATTTACTCAAAACCTTAATTCTTTTTGCTGATAAGGAATTTAATGAAGAAGCAAATGTTGCAAATTTCATATTCAAAGAGTTAGAAGAGGAAGATTTGTGGCCTGAGACTCCTGAAGTTATGGAGATATTTAAACTTGCTAAGGAACATCTTTCTGCTGATGGAGTATTAGACCAAATGTTTTTTGTGCGCAATCCGCTAAGTAGCAGAATTGCCGCAGATTTAATTAGTGGAGGTTATACATTGAGTGAAGGGTGGGAGTCTCGATACGATAAATTCATTCCTACAGATGAAGAAAACTACAAAAAGTTGGTTGTTGAGAATTTAAACTATTTAAAACTCAACAAAATTGACAAAGCTATTAAAGAGAATCAAGCTAAGTTGAAGGAAGAATTGGAAGATGACGATATCCTCAATCATCAACTTGTAGATATACGCTTAAAAGAATTGAGAAAACGCATTATAGATCAGATCGGAACTGTTGTTTTAAAATGAAATATTGGTTATACTATTTTATTAGATATACGGCTGA
>CBDUMX010000192.1:0-4343 GCA_965368435.1 uncultured bacterium | reverse complement strand
TGTTCATTTCTGTGTACAGTCAATACGATAATTCATTCTTTGATGCTGATAAATATGATACAACGCTAGACTCATCGCATATTCAGTTTCATTTTGATAATCTGAATTACTTCAGAAACACAGAGTATACTTCTAAGGTCGATAAAGGCTCAACATTCGTTGGATTTCACCTTCTGCCTTATATGCAATATCAGTTCAATGAAAAAGCCAGTATTTACGGAGGTTTGTTTATTCGCTACGATTTCGGAAATCCTGAAATAAAGACCATAGAACCTTATTTAAAATTTAAGTATAGACTTTGGGGCCACGATTTAATTTTTGGTAACCTAGAAGGAACAGTTCAACATCAAATCATTGAACCCATGGTAGATTACGAATGGGCTGTAACCGACAGAACAGAGCACGGAATACAGATTAAGCGTGAAAATACTAGGATAGCTTATGACTTTTGGATTGATTGGCAACGCATGATTTATGAAGATGATCCCTTTAACGAGGTTTTTTATGGTGGTTTAAACTTAAAATATAGCCCAATCATGAAGGAGAAAACCAAATTTACTCTTAATGGTCAGGGAATTACCGTTCATAAAGCAGGGGAAATCGACAAATCTGTTGAGCCCAATGCAATGGAATACAATTATGCCTATGGCTTTGAGTTCAGTCATCAATTCAATACTAATGTAGCACTCTTTCTATCTGCCCATAATACCCAATATTATAATTTGAGTAGTACTGCAATTAATGGGATTAAGAGCGGATATGGTTCACTTGCTGTAGCTCGACTTAGATTGCATGAATACGATATCGTTCTAAACTATTGGGACGGAATTAATTTTCAATCGCCTATTGGAGACAGACTGTATTACTCAGTTGGGAGAAGAAATATTGGTAATAGATTTGAACACCGACAAATGATTGGTTTGCGAATTGCGAATGAATTGCATGTTGCTAAAAACCTAGTATTCCTCAATAGAATAGGCTTCAACTATAATATCGATCACGATAGATTTGATGTAGTAATGGAAAATTATTTGCGTTGGCACTTTAGAACAAAGCCCAAGGCAGTTAAGATATATTAAAATCCTCCAGGGCAGTTACAGCTTTTCGACTTGCTCTTATACGCTTTCGCCTTGCACCCATCAAAGATTAAGAGGGCTGCAAAAGCTAATAATACAATGGCAATAGATTTCTTCATATGTACAAAGGTAAAACGAAAGATGTTAGCAAATAGTACATTTGCCCACATATGCGTGAAACCATCATTATAGCCCTTAAAGGTGCTGCCATGGGAGTTGCAGAAGTAATTCCCGGTGTTTCTGGAGGCACCATTGCCTTTATTAGCGGTATCTATGAGCGATTATTAAATGCTATTAAAGCTATAAATCCTAGCTTAATTTCTACCTTCAAAAGTGGTGGCCTCAAAGCTGTTTTTACTGCTATTGATTTGCTGTTTTTAATCAAGCTCTTTGCTGGCATGGTGCTGGGTTTTGGTGTTGGATTATTTGCAATTACTCATCTCTTAGAAAGTCACCCAGTGCTGATTTGGAGCTTCTTTTTTGGTTTAATTTTAGCTTCTATTCCACTGGTAGCTAGAGACATAAAGCAATGGACTCTGAAAGAAATTGCACTGCTAATCGCAGGAACCATTTTCGTTTATTGGATAACCATAGCGGCTCCTAGCCAAGGCATAGAAGATCTGTGGTTTGTATTCCTTTCTGGTGTACTCGCAGTCTCTGCTTTAATGTTGCCAGGATTGTCTGGTAGCTTTGTGTTGCTATTATTGGGTATGTATACCATCATAATGCCCAATATCAAGGAATTTATAAAGCATCCTTTTGGAGATAATACAGCTATGCTTGTAGTCTTCGGTTTGGGGCTCATTGTAGGTGTGTTTTCCTTTGCAAGGGTGTTGAGTTGGACTTTCAATAAGTATAGAACAGCCACCTTAGCCCTATTATGTGGTTTTCTGATTGGCTCTTTAAATAAAGTTTGGCCATGGCAAGAGGTGCTAGAAACAAGGATTAGTAGCAGTGGTGAAACCAAGGTGCTTTTCTCTAAAAGTGTTATGCCAAACACATTTGCATCTTTGGAATCGAACTTTTTATACGGCACAGACCCTCAGATATTGCTTGCTATTTTAGTTATGGCCCTGGGAGCTGTCCTAGTATATTTACTCGGCAAATACACGCCAGATTCCAGCCAATGAAACTCGGTTTACTAGGTAAAAGTCTAGATCACAGTTTTTCAAAAAAGTTTTTTGAAACCAAATTCTTGAAAGAAGGAATTGAAAACCATTCCTACCAAAATATTGAACTGGAATCATTAGAATCTGTTTGTAAAGAAATTGATGCTCGACAACTCAATGGCTTTAATATAACTATTCCCTACAAAGAAGAAATCATCAAACACCTCGACGCTATTGATGTAGCTGCAGCTGAAATCAATGCTGTGAATGTTGTTAAAATTGAAGGGGGCAGATGGACAGGCTATAATACTGACTACAGTTCTTTCGGGGAGGCCTTACTGCCTTTGATTGATGGACCGATATCTGCTTTAATTCTTGGTTCTGGGGGTGCATCTAAGGCCATATCCTATGCTTTGCGCAAAATGGGCATAACTGCAAGAGTAGTTTCTAGGCAGAGTGAATACCTGAATTATACAATGCTAAACAGAGATCTTTTTGAGCAAAACAATCTCATAATTAATGCTACACCTTTAGGAACATATCCGGCAGTTGATGAATGTCCCACTATACCGTATGATTTATTGACTGAGCAACATATCTGTTACGACTTAATCTATAACCCTGAAAAAACAACTTTTCTCAAGAATGCCGAAAGTCAGGGTGCAAAGATTATCAATGGAAAAGAAATGCTTGAAATTCAGGCGAATAAATCCTGGGAAATCTGGAATTCCTAGTACTTTTTTTGCTTTAAAAAATCGTCAATAGTATCCATTTCGTATACTGTGCGAATAGACTCACAAGCCGCCCTCATCAATTGTCTCTGCCCGTCTGCTTCAGATGGTAAATTGTTTCCTGAATTCTCCCAACGCTCTCTATTTGGCCAATTTGCATAAGCTATATACTCATTATCATCTATTTTATGCAAGCGTGAGCCAAGAGAGCCTTCGTGCTTATAAATTAATTCAGTGAGGTTTCTCCAGGCAAGCTCAAATTCTCTGGTCTTTGTTGGTTTAACTTTAAAAGAATAGACAACTGCAAACATCTTTAATGGATTATTAGCCTTTTGACAACTGTGGTGTTGTTAGTTACTATTCTCAAAAAGTACAAATGATTGTAATGCTCAATTGACTGAACATTCAAAGTAATAGAGTTTGTGTTGGAACTAATGCTTTGATCCAGTATCACTTGTCCTTTACTATTAAGCAATTGTAATTTTGTACCAGCAGTGAAATTCCCTATAAGTTGAACTCTTCCATCTGAAGGGTTTGGATAAATACTATAATTAGAAGGTTTTTCATCTGCTATCCCTACACTACCGCATCTTACAGCATTAAGTTTTTCCCAAATCCCATCAATCAATGCAATGGGTACAGCTCCTAGTCCACTTGGGGCATTTCCCATTCTAATTACAACCAGATCTTCACTATCCGATATACTCACAATTTGGCCATTCTTGCCAATACCGGCATACATATCTGAAGGTGCGTTGGGGGCATAAGAGCCTGGAAATACATTTTGCAAACCCGGCACCATGAATGATGATTTTCCATTTAGCCACCACAGATATCCGTATGATTCATTGAGTGATTGGGAGGTATTGACCATTTGATGAATATAGCTTTGGTCTTTTAGTATACTATCGCCATCCCAAACACAATCATTTTGTATCAATAAACCGAAGCGCGCCATGCTTCTAACATTGCTGAAATAAACATTATCATAGTCTAAAGTTAGCCAAAAGCCATTCATACCAACTTTAGATTTGAGGCTGTTATTCGTATAGGTATTTATATTTTGTGCAGAAGCATTGCTAATTACCTTTTCTAAAAGCGTGTAAGGCGCGTTGTGGTATGACCATCTATCTCCCGGATCTGCTAAATACTGCAGGCAGGTGTCGATAGTACAATGATTATCAGCAACTCCATCATCTAAACCTGTAGTCATTGTCAATTGATGCCATACTGTAATTGCTTGTTCTTGAGTTGGACTGCAGCTTGTCCAATTTTGACCCAAATACTTAGAACTGGGGCTATCAATCTCAAGAAATCCATCCTCTTGAGCTGCACCTACTAGCAAAGCCGTTATGGTTTTCCCTGCAGAGGCCCAATACCAAAGAGAATCTTTAGTGAATGAGTCAAAATACTTTTCAATAACAATT
>CBDUMX010000191.1:0-4370 GCA_965368435.1 uncultured bacterium | reverse complement strand
TTTATCTAAGTAATTAAGGTTGTAAACAAATATAGATTAAATGTAATTTTCTCTGCCTTAGGCGTAAAGCTATTATTCTAATATTATATCTTTACAATCTAAATGAGCACTAAAGCCATCATAAACATTAAAACCACAGTTAACGCCCCTATTTCAAAGGTTTGGGATTACTTTACTTATCCTGAAGATGTCATGAATTGGAACTTCGCTTCAGGTGATTGGCATTGTCCAAAAGCAGACAACACATTTGAAGTCGGAGGAAAATTTAACTACAGAATGGAAGCCAAAGACGGAAGTTTTGGATTTGATCTCACAGGCACTTTTGTGGCTATCAACGAGCACGAACTGTTGGTGTACAAACTCGACGATAATCGAATGGTTAGTGTAAACTTTATTGATAATGGTTTATCCGTTGAAGTTCAACAATCCTTTGAAGCTGAAGAACAAAACAGCCTTGAACTTCAGGAAAACGGCTGGCTTGCAATTCTTAATAACTTTAAAAAATACTGCGAAAACAATTAATCATGAAACATATACTATTCATAAGCCTATTGCTAGTAACTTCATCTAGCTTCAGCCTACAAACTAAAGCCAATCTCCAAGGTTTCTGGTTGGTCTGCGATACCGAAACACTATGCGAAGAAGATGAAAAAAGTATCTATATGGTCTTTACAGACACCACGGTCAACTACCTTTTCAATATGGGAGGTGAATTGCAATCCATTACCACTCCCATGAAATATGTCTACACCAAAGACAAATTATTGGTGAGTGATGATAGACGAACTGAAGAATGGGGTGTGCTGCTAATCAATGATGATTGCATTGCACTCAAATTCAAAGACCAAGAGAATAAATATTTATTCCGACTTAAAGAATAGTTCTATTAAGTTATGGCTTAGGTCCACAAAAGCAGTCTAGCCCTTGTGAAAGCCCAATATCTGGAATTGAATTGACCTCTTGTTAGGCTTGTTCTACTGCTTTTTATTAATTTTCCAGTCCCTTATGAACCTTACTAAACTATTTCCACAGTTGCCTAAAGAACTTTTGGCCCAAATTAAAGCAGAGTCTGATGTCCAAGTTTTACCTAAAGAATTAGAAATCTTAAAAATCGGACAATACGTAAAAGTTATACCGGTTGTTATAGATGGACTTATTAAAGTCTTTACTCAGCAAGATGATAAAGAGCTTCTGTTGTACTACATAAAACCCAATGAAAGCTGTATCATGTCGTTCTCAAGCAGTATTAGCAATGAACCCAGCAAAGTTTATGCTGTGACTGAAGAAGAAACTAAGGCTCTATTACTGCCTATCGATAAGGTTAGTATGTGGACAAAAGAGTTTCCTGATTTCAACCACATCTTCTACCAACAGTACAATCAGCGCTATGGAGAATTACTCAATACTATCCATCATTTGCTGTTCGATAAGCTAGATAAACGCATTTGTGATTACCTTGTTGAAAGATCGGCAATAACCAATGAGAACCCAGTAAAAGTATCTCATCGTCAAATCGCCGCAGAGCTCGGAACTGCAAGAGAAGTAGTAAGTAGAACCCTCAAAAAATTAGAAGCGGAGGGCAAGATAAAACAAGCTAATTCTCGCATACATATTCTTGCTTGTGACTAAGGTCACTGTTTTCCTTCTATAGCCACAATAATTTTGAACTATTCTTAGTGAAATAGGTTTATTGTCGTATTTAAGATTTTGTTATTACCTAGCTTTATTAGACCTATGAATCTTTGAAAACATTGCCCCTTATATAATATGGCGGCGTAACTTGCACAAAGTTTCGTCGCCTTTTTTATGATATCGGTGGTCTATCTATATGTTTTATGACTGCTAATCGTTGCTTATTTTTACAGCCAGATGTCCAAAACACTTACATTACTCCTGATAACTCTCTGTACTAATCTTTATGCACAAGACTACAGCACAGAGTTTAAAGATGCCCTCAATCTAAAAGACACTACTAAACAGTTAGAAATCTTGCAAGAGTGGGAGAAAAATTCACCCAAGGATGCTGAGCTATATATTAGCTTTTTTAATTACCACTTCAACAGAAGTATAGTAGAATTTATCAGCATAGATCCCTATCCTACAAGCTCTAACAGCATGGAGTTTTCTGATTCATTGGGCAATGTGACAGGCTATTTCAATTCTAACTATTCTATCAATAAAGAAGAACTACAATTGGGAATTAATTATATTAATAGAGGAATAAAACTACACCCCAACAGGCTAGATATGCGTTTTGGAAAAGTTTATGCCTATGGAGAATCTGAAGATTGGGAAGCCTTTAAAGAGACTATTATAGCCACAGTTAAGCACTCTAAAAAGAATAAAAACAAATGGCTTTGGGCCGAAGGTGAAAGCTTAGAAGATCCAAAAGAATTTATGCTCACCACCATACAGTCTTATGTTCTGCAACTCTATGATACCAATGTCGATTCTCTATTACTTCCAATGCGTGAAATAGCATTGTCAATTATAGATATCTATCCGAGACATGTGGAAAGCTACTCAAATATTGGAATCACCTACCTCCTAACTCAACAATATGATCTCGGCCTAGAAGCATTGCTCGACGCTGAAAAGATAAATCCAGAAGATGCTATAGTGCTGAGCAATATAGCACAGGCATATGTGCTCAAACAGAATAATAGCAAAGCTATAGAGTACTATGAGAAAGCCATTCAATACGGTGATGCTCAAACAATTGCCTTTGCCAAAAGTCAGATTGAAAAATTAAAATCTGAAAACTGACGGTTAATACATACAGCAGTGTTCAAAACTTTGAAACACAATGAATTACCTTTGAGCTGAATTTTTATCTTAAACGTGTACAGATGAAAACAATCAACCTAATCATTAAAATTTTAATAAGTGCCCTCTTTGTTGCTTGTCAGCAAGCTATCCTCATACTGTCCGGAATACTTTTGTTGCGTGATGGACATTTGAATTTTGCCATTGTGCTATGGATACTCTGCCTCCCTATGCTCTACCTGAATTACCAAACGGTAAAAATGGTATTTAAGTACGGAGTGATTAATTTTATCACTGCCAATGCAGATACATCAGAAATTGATGTTAAAGTGGAGGACAGGTGGTATAATTAAAAGCTATGAAAAACCTCCTAAGAATAGAACAACTTGCGCTATTCCTTCTTTCGATCTATCTCTTCTCTTTAACCCAATACAAATGGTGGCTGTTTCCAGCACTTATTTTGGTTCCTGACCTCAGTATGATAGGCTATCTAATCAACACTAAAGTAGGGGCATTCTTGTATAATTTAGGGCATCATCAAGGTATTGCAGTGGCAATTCTTATCGCAGGCATGCATTTCTCAATAGACTATCTAGCATTAAGCGGAATTATCCTGTTGGGTCATTCAGCCATGGATAGAATTTTTGGCTACGGTTTGAAATTCAGCGACAGCTTTAAGCATACACATCTGGGTACGCTTAAATAAAACGGATATGGTTTTTATCAAAGCGCTGTTCCTTGCTATACACTGATATTTAGTTCAATCTAGAGTTCTTGTTAATGGCTTCTGCCATAATGTTCTAAACGCTTTCGAGCTAAGTACATTGTAATTACACAGAATTGCAATTTGACAATTTGACATTTGGAAACACGCATTTTGCGTATATTTACGAGGCAGATTACATCACTCTATGTTTAAGAAAATACTATTTATCCTTTGCTTTTTGCCTTTATTAACTCAAGCTCAACTTGTAGACCTCGGCATTGCCATACCCCATGCAGGTATAAATACTAGCACAAGTAAAAATCAATTGAGTAAGAATGCTAGCAATCCCAAGCAATGTGGCTCGGATACACTTCGCTATGCATACTATAAAGGTTTTTCTGGACCAAACTACCCTTCTTTAGGGGTATCAAATGGTTTTGCTGTTGGGCAGTACTTCGACGCTCCAGTAGATGTGGAAATTAGCGGAGTTACTTTTTACGCTTTTGGAGCCTTTAATACCGATGATTCTGTAGCATTAACCGTCAATTTGTTTGAAGCAGGTGCTGATACCCTCCCCTCAGGCAACCCAATACGATCTGCAACAGTCTATATCGATAGTATTCAAGGGACTCTTTTGTTCTCGCGTATAAAAAATGTTGTGGTATTCGATTCATCATATACCTCTAATCATCCATACATTATTACCGTTGAATCTTCAGATAGTTTACTTGTTGCTCTCGTGGCCAATAGCTGGACTGCAGGCGAAGGTGAACGTGAAAATATTGCTTGTGCAACCGTTGGTGGAACATGGTACAACTGCCTCAATCTCAATGTAGGTGGAACAACTTTAGACTGCGATTTCCTCATTGAACCCCATGTGAGTTATGAAGTCTATGCA
>CBDUMX010000190.1:0-4515 GCA_965368435.1 uncultured bacterium | reverse complement strand
AAGCCCAGAAAAACAATGAATATCATTAACTTTTTCATCTGATGTACAAAACTAATCTATCAATTACCTATGTTTAACAATTAGTTATTAACTTTATTATATCAGCCCTTAAGTTTGTTGTTAAAATGAAACATTTATTCGTTAAAATTCTGCTTCTCTTTACTGTTCTTTCATTCGCTCAAGATGCGAAAAAGAAGGTAGTTGTCTTTGACATTAAGGAAGATATAGCCCCTTCTGCAACTCGAATTACCAATAAGGCTATAGACTATGCAGAAGAAATTAAGGCGGATTATGTGATACTACACCTCAATACCTATGGTGGTTATGTAACTGATGCAGATTCCATAAGAACGCGATTACTAAACACTGATATCCCGGTTTATGTATTTATAGATAATAATGCAGCATCTGCCGGTGCGCTTATATCCTTAGCATGTGATAAGATTTATATGCGGCCAGGAGGTAGTATTGGAGCTGCTACCGTTGTTACTCAGTCAGGTGAGGCGGCTCCCGATAAATACCAATCATATATGCGGAAACAAATGCGAAGTACCGCTGAAAGTCATGGTTTTGATACTATCATTAATGGTACTGACACCATTTATAAATACAAAAGAAATCCCGATATAGCCGAAGGAATGGTTGATGAAAGTGTTGTTGTAGAAGGTATTGATGATTCTAGCAAGGTAATTACACTAACAACAGAGGAAGCGCTTACTTGGGGATATTGCGAAGGCAAAGCAACAAGCATTGAAGATGTTCTCAAACAAAATGACATTGAGGATTATGAAATCATCAAAGTTGAGAAGTCAAGTATAGATAAATTAGTTTCATTCTTTGCCAACCCTGCATTGCGCTCCGTTTTAATTCTGATGATGCTCGGTGGTATATACTTTGAACTTCAAAGTCCAGGAATAGGCTTTGCTCTTGCTATAGCCATATTAGCTGCATTTGCCTACTTCGCTCCTCTCTACATAGAAGGTTTAGCCGCAAATTGGGAGATTATATTGTTCTTCGTTGGCCTTATTCTCATCGCGCTGGAAATCTTTGTAATTCCCGGCTTTGGTATAGCTGGAATTGGGGGTATACTGTTAATGTTAACCAGTTTAGTACTTAGCTTAATTAAAAATGTGAATTTCGACTTTTCACTGAGTGGCACTGGAGCAATCAGCACGGCACTAACCTTGGTATTCATCTCAATGGTGGGATTTGTCGTCATCATGCTGGTCTTTGGTCGAGGATTCATTAATTCTAGACTATTCCAACGATTGGTGTTAAAAGACACTTTAGAAGCTAGTAAAGTGCAGTTAAATGATGATCAAATTGTACTTTCCTCCTATTTAAACCGAGAAGCCATAGCGCATACAGCTTTAAGACCTATGGGTAAAATACTCATCGACGATTATCAAATCGATGCCAAAACATATGGAGAATTTATTGATAAGGGAGAAAAAGTTATTATCACAAGCATCGAAAGTCAGTACTTAATCGTTAAAGGAGTATGAGAATCTGTTATCTCTTAATTATATTTTTCAGTAGCACTTTTGTTTTTGCCCAAGAAGAAGTTGAAATTCAGTATGGTGATACTTTGTATTTTGGTCAATGCGAGGCTGAAGCTTATACATATATCGACTACTACAATAAAACAAGGTTTGAGTTAGATAGTATTTCTTTTGACACTATAAATGGTTGGGACTTTTACAATAGATTCTTCAATACAGGAGATTTTGATGTGAGCAGGCTTCCCAAGTCTTTTCAAGGCACGTATGGAATAGTTAAGCATATGATGTCTATTGAGAATTCTGAAGGAGATTGGATTAATGTAGTTATTGTTATGATTCAAGACGGCAAAAGTGCCGCATACATAGTTGAAGAAGCATTTATTGAGGAAGAAGTTATATTCGCTCCGGCGCAATGAAAATCCTTATAATACGATTTAGTTCTATTGGCGATATTGTTTTGACTAGTCCGGTTATACGGTGTGTCAAAGAACAACTTAAGAATGCTGAATTGCATTTCCTAACCAAAGCCAAATTTCAAGGCTTACTTGCTGCAAACCCTCACATATCGAAAATTCATTGTCTCAATAACTCCTTAAAGGAGGTTTTAGCAGAACTGGAAGAAGAGCAGTTTGATTTGGTCATTGACCTTCACAAAAGCTTGAGATCACGTGCTATAGTGAGAAAGCTAAAGCTTCAGACCTATAGCTTTGAAAAACTGAATATCAAGAAATGGCTATTCACCAAGTTTAAACTAAACAAGCTCCCAAATATCCATTTAGTCGATCGCTATTTTGAGGGTCTAAAAAGGCTTAAGATTAAATACGATAGTAAAGGACTTGATTACTTTATACCCAGTACATGTAATCTACCTCCCGACCTACAAGAGGTCTGCAAACAGCCTTATACTGTTTGGTCTCTAGGTGGAACATACACTACCAAAAAATTGCCACCAGGCAAGATGATTGAGTTGTCAAACAAGTTAAAGGCGCGCATTATTCTTATTGGAGGCAAAGAAGACACTGCTATTGCCAAAGATTTAATGAACAAAAGCAGTTCTCAAAATCTATACAATTACAGCGGAGATTTGAGCATTGATCAATCTGCATTACTTATCAAAAATGCGCAACACATCATAACTCACGACACTGGTATGATGCATATAGCCGCTGCATTTAAGAAGAGTATTTCTGTTATTTGGGGCAATACCCACCCCTCTTTAGGCATGTACCCTTTTGGATATGAAAATGGCAGTACCGTTTTTAATCACGAAGTAGATTTAAAATGCAGACCCTGCTCTAAATTGGGTTATAATGAATGTCCCAAAGGTCATTTCAACTGTATGAATTTACAGAATGTGGATGAAATCGTTAAAAACTGTCATTCTATAGACGCCACACAATAAATACCTTTGAACCAACATTAATCTTAGACTTATGAGATCTTACACACTATTTGTGCTTATCCTATTTTTATTTGGATCAGCTAGTGCACAGAATAAAGTAGCATTTAGCAAGCTCGAAAAGGGCACTGATGGCAAATACTACTACAATGGTCAATTATACTCTGGCGAAAGTCTATTGCTGTGGCCTTCAAATAATAAGTATTTTCAACAAATTGAGTGGTTAAACGGTCAGATTCATGGACTTTATAAAAGTTGGTATGAAGATGGAAAAGAAGACCAAATCATCGAATATCAATACGGCAAACGTCACGGTTCCTTTAAGTCCTTCTACCCAAATGGCGCGCCAGAAGTACAGTGTTCATATCAAAATGGAAAATTGGATGGAAACTATATGTCGTATACGCTCAGTGGCGCACCACAAAAAAAAGCGCATTATGTCAATGGTAAAGAAGAAGGTGAAGTTATACTGTATTTCAGTAATGGTAGGATACAACAAAGAGCCCAGTTTAAAAATGGACTCCCAAATGGATTAACGAGCTCTTACGACGAAGAAGGCAATTTAAGAAAAGAAGTAAACTATCTAGATGGATATCGTCACGGTAAATCTACTATCTACCACGCCTCGGGGCAGCCAGGTCAAGTGGGTTACTACAAAAATGGCCTGCCTGAAGGAGATTTGAAGATTTATAGCATGCAAGGCAAACTCATGCGATTAGAGCAATACAAAGATGGCAAGTTACACGGTTCAGTTATCGATTATACCTTAAGTGGTATGGTGTTGGAAGAGAAAACGTATGTGGACGGGAAACTCGACGGCCCATATAAGCTTTATAAAGAGCAAGGTTTGGATACATATGGCAACTATAAGAATGGAAAAAAAGACGGGAAATGGGTTGAAAATGGCACCGATAGTGATACCAAAAATGAAGGTAACTATAAAGAAGGTCTTAAAGAAGGATATTGGACTCTTGGAGCAACCAACCTCTTTGGCAAGTGTGAAGGAAGCTTTTATAGAAATATGAAGGACGGTAATTGGACCTATTACGATCATAAAGGTAAAAAAACGCATACCGAAGTTTGGTCTAAAGGAACTTTAATTAGTTCTAGCAAATGAGCGATAGACGGGAGCTTAAGGGAACGGATGACATCAAAATATTAGTTGATACATTCTATACTAAGGTACTACAAGACAAAGATCTAAATCACATCTTCACCGATATTGCAAAATTGGATTTTGATGCACATATGCCAACAATGTACAGCTTTTGGGAAAGTATGTTATTCGGTGCTGCTAGCTATAAAGGAAATCCAATGTTGGCGCATATCAAATTAAATCAAAAGATCAAACTTAATGAGATTCACTTTGATCGATGGAGAACGCTTTTTTTTACTTGTTTGGACGAAGGATTTTACGGGGAAAAGGTCACTGAGGCAAAACAAAGAGTAGACAATATGATTGCCCTGATGAAGTTTAAACTGGCGGCAAGTCAGGAAAAAGGATTTATTCAGTAAACATCTTTTGTTCACTTAATCTGAAAAGAGCCAAGTCATACTTAATTGGGTCTTCAGCATCTAATAATCGCAAATTATTGCTTAGCTCTACAACTGCTC
>CBDUMX010000189.1:0-4616 GCA_965368435.1 uncultured bacterium | reverse complement strand
TTTTCAACCATGATTTCATGGTCTTATTACGGTTTGCAGTCTTGGAAATATTTGTTTGGAAGAGGAAAAACAGCAGATCTAGTTTACAAAGTAATTTTCCTTTTCTTCATCATAGTTGGAGCGGCTGCAACATTAGACGCTGTTATTAAATTTTCAGATGCAATGATACTTGCACTGGTTTTTCCAAATATGATTGGATTGTTACTTTTATTCCCAAAAGTCAAGAAGGAGTTAACTAAATATATTCAGGCTGTAAAATCTCAAGATTAAGTCTAATTTAGACTTATTAAAACGATATTTGTGGGATGGGTGAACATGCTCCAGAAAATTTCACAACTTTATTGATTCTGTCGGAAATCCTAATTCCGCTTATCGTATTTATTGGAGTCTATTTCATCTTCAAACCGGTTTTTGAAAAGGATAAGAAAAAGCCCAAAAAAGATGACTAAGGATTAAACCACTGCTTTGCCTAAGAGTTTAACTGCATGTAATTATAGACGCTTTAAAGTTGATTGCTAGCTTTCAGAGGCTCTTGGTCGACGCACCAACTCATTATTGCAATTTGGACAAACATACTTGAGTTCAGCACCACAACTCAAACAATAGGTACATTCGTAAATGCATATATAAGCGATATCATTGCTTTGAATCTTGGAACTGCACTTTTCGCAAATATTTCTCATCTCTAAAGCCATAGGCTACTAAGGTCGTAAAAAGTATCTAGTTTGAAAATTTACTGGGCTTCGGTAGATATCAGACCGTCATCAAGTTTAGCCTTTGAAGACTTTTCTTGCTCGTACTGGTGACTGAATAGTGTTTTTCTAAAAGCAATGATAATGGCTACCCCAGTGCTAATTGCAGCGTCGGCAATATTAAAAACAGGTCTAAAAAACTGAAATCTATCTCCGCCAATAAAGGGTACCCAATCAGGTAAAAAGGTATCGATAAGTGGAAAGTAGAGCATATCTACAACTTTACCCATAAAGAGTGGTGCATAGCCTCCGTTTTCTGGCATAAAGGTAGCTACTGTATGATAGCCGCTCTCGTTGAAGATAAGACCATAGAACAGACTATCGAGTATATTGCCTAGTGCTCCTGCTAAAACAAAAGAGACTAGCACTATGAGGCTTAATTTCGCTCTTTCCTTAATCAGTGTACCGATGTAGTAGATAATAACACCGGAGGCTACTAATCTGAAGAGTGTAAGAATAATTTTCCCAGCATCACCACCAAGAGATAGACCAAAGGCCATTCCCGGATTTTCAGTGAAATGAAGTTTAAACCAGCTACCTATTACACTGACTTCTTTGCCTAGTTCAAAATTCGTTTTGATATAAAATTTTAGCCATTGGTCTGTTACCAAGACAAATAATACGGAGACTATAATCCAAATTAGAGCAGTTCTTCTGCTGTATGTAGCTTCAGACTGCAATTATTTATACTGATTGAGTTTGGCCTCAATGCTTTGAGTAGTGTGAGGAACTGCTTTTAAACGCTCCTTGCTGATTAGTTTGCCACTAACTCTGCAAATACCATAAGTTTTATTTTCAATTCGCACTAATGCTGCTTCCAGGTTATCTATAAACTTTTGTTGACGAGCTGCCAATTGACTAACATTTTCTTTTTGTTGAGATGCCGCACCATCATCAATTGCTAAATAAGCACTTGCAGTGTCGTCAGTACCATTCTCATTTTCACTTTTTATTTGACCAACCAAATAATTAAGTTCTCCTTTAGCCAATTCTAATTTATTCAGAATTATTTCTTTGAATTCCGCAAGGTCGGCGTCGCTGTATCTTAATTGCTCTGACATAGTATTTTATTTAATTAAGTTAATATCTATTAGCTGTTCATCAATGTCAATTTGATCTGTGAAAGCCCCATTGTCTTTGATGTTTATACTCTTTGCGAGTACTTCTCCGCAAATATATTGATTAAACGAAGTGATAGCGTCATTTGTATACGAATGTGAACTAATTTCGACCAGTATATGATCCGTGACTTCAAAATCCTTGTTTTTTCTGAGATTTTGGATTCTGTTCACTAGTTCACGTGCAATTCCCTCCTGCTTTAATTCCGCGCTAATACTGAGGTCCAAAGCCACAGTATAGGGACCTTCACTCATGATTTGCCATCCGGGAATCTCTGCGGTAATTATTTCCACATCTTCTAAACTTATTTGATGTTCAGTCTGATTTCCCTTCACAATTATACTTTCGCCATTCTCAATTTTATTTACATCCTCATTGCTGAAATTATTAATAGCAGCACCAACCAATTTCATATCGGCACCAACTTTAGGTCCAAGCACTTTAAAGTTTGGCTTTGCAGACTTTTTAATAAGCTTATCATCCTCAGCTAATATTTCAAGCTCTTTGACATTTACTTCGGCCTTTATCAAATCTTCAACCTGCTTAAGATTTCTTGCAAAGTCTTTATTTAATGCAGGAATCAATGCTTTAGATAATGGTTGACGCACTTTAATTTTCTCTAATTTCCTAATTCTTAGGATTAAGGATGTTATATGTTGTGAAATACTTATCTGTTCTTCAAGATCTGTATTAATCAATGATTCATCCGCTGTTGGGAAATCAGCTAAATGGACAGAGCTGTTGTTTTGTAAGAGATCGCGGTGCAATCTATCGGCGTAAAACGGACTGAAACTGGCCATTAGTTTTGAAATCTGAACCAAGCAATAATGCAAGCTCTGATATGCCGCCAGCTTGTCATCGCTCATTTCACCCTTCCAGAATCGCCTTCTGTTAAGTCGCACATACCAATTGCTCAAATCATCAATAACAAAACTTTGAATAGCCCGTGTGGCTTTTGTAGGCTCATATTCATCCATGTCCATGGCCACTTGCTTACACAAACTGTTTAGTTTAGATATGATCCATTGATCCAATTCACTGCGTTCACTTATTTCAATTTGCTTCTCCTGATGAGAAAAGCCATCAATGTTTGCGTATAGACTGAAGAAAGAGTAGGTATTATAAAGAGTACCAAAGAATTTTCTCTGTACTTCTGTTACACCATCTAAGTCGAATTTTAGATTGTCCCATGGTGGCGCATTGGATATCATATACCATCTTAGTGCGTCAGCTCCATAGGTATCAACAGCTCCAAAAGGATCAATGGTGTTTCCAAGTCTTTTCGACATTTTATTGCCGTTCTTATCCAGAACAAGCCCATTAGCCATAACATTTTTATAGGCAACACTGTCGTTTAGCATTACCGATATAGCGTGCAGAGTAAAGAACCAGCCTCGAGTTTGATCAACTCCTTCAGCTATAAAATCTGCAGGGTATTGACTATTGCTTTCAATTTTATCTGTATTTTCAAATGGATAATGCCATTGTGCAAAGGGCATAGCGCCAGAATCAAACCATACATCAATAAGATCCGATTCGCGTTTCATAGCTTCGCCTTTAGAAGAAACAAGAGTAATATTGTCTATAAAGGGTCTGTGTAAATCGTAATCTGGACCTATTGAATTAGACTCCATCAATCCAGCTGCAACAGCTTTATCAACCTCTTGCTTTAATTGCTCTAGAGAACCAATACAGATTTCTTCTGAGCCGTCGTTTGTTCTCCATATAGGAAGAGGAGTTCCCCAGTACCTACTTCTACTGAGATTCCAATCAACTAGATTTTCAAGCCAATTACCAAATCGTCCTTCACCCGTAGATTTAGGTTTCCAATTTATTGTTTTATTGAGGTCTATCAATCTGTCTTTTACAGCAGTAGTTTTAATAAACCAGCTCTCTAAAGGGTAATACAAAATCGGCTTATCAGTTCTCCAACAGTGAGGGTAGGAGTGCTCGTATTTCTCAACCTTAAAAGCTTTGTTCTCCGTTTTTAGTTTTATGGCTATATAGACATCAGTAGACTGATAGCCATCTGCCTTTTCATCTTCTTCAGTATAATTTTTAACATATCTACCGCTTAAGTCGCCCGTACCTTCAATAAATCTTCCATGTTTATCTACAAGTGTCAAGGCATCGATGCCGTGTTTTTGAGCAGCTTTGAAATCATCAGCACCAAAACTAGGGGCTAGATGCACTATACCTGTTCCATCTTCTGTGGTTACAAAATCTGCTTCTATTATTTCGAAAGCTTTTCCTTCTGGTTGAACATATGGCAACAGCTGGTGATATTTCAGTCCAGCGAGTTCAGAACCCTTAAATGAAGCACAAATTTCAAAGGGTATATTCTTATCTCCTTCATTATAGTCGGAAAGTTTGAGTTCAGCGTTCTTAGGATTAAAATACTTTTGGAGCAATGCTTCAGCAAGTACTACTGTAATCTTTTTAAAGGTGTAAGGATTATAGGTTTTAACCGCCACATAATTAATCTTCTTACCTACACCAAGAGCCGTATTACTGGGTAATGTCCAAGGAGTGGTAGTCCACGCTAAACAAAAGACCTTACCCCAATCCAATGGAATAGATTTTGGGGTTTCTATAAGCTCAAACTGTGCAACAACTGTGGTGTCTTTAACCATCTGATAAGTTCCTGGTTGATTTAGTTCGTGAGAACTCAATCCAGTACCTGCAGCGGGAGAATAGGGTTGAATAGTATAGCCTTTATACAAGAACCCTTTGTCGTACAGGCGT
>CBDUMX010000188.1:0-4621 GCA_965368435.1 uncultured bacterium | reverse complement strand
TATAATATGTTCTAGCGTCGGCAATTTGACCACCAAGATTCCAAGTAGAAGGATCAGCTGCATCTACAGCAATTTCATTTCCACTAGCATCAAGAGGTGTAAAATACGAAGGACCCCATGCTGCAAACTCGTGACGAGCATCTTCTGCATTATCATAGCCACCTTCTACTTCACTCCATATTGCTCCAATTCCGAAGAAAGTAAACAATTGAATTGAACGCAAAGGTCTTAGGAACGATAAGTTACCTAAAGTATACACTGCTGTAACGTCAATGTCTTTATACTTATTTGTAAAAGTATAAGAATCTCCTTTCGCCGCAGAGTTACCTTCATTGTACATATTGTCATCAGGGTTTTGTTGTCTAACATCTGTAGCGCCTGTAGTTCCGTCTTTTTTGTTTCCGCTAAAGTCTGGATCCAAACGACCACCGTTAAGTGTTCCCATGTTACCGCTGATTTTTAATCCAAATGATTGCCCTATAGAATATTTAGCGTGTAACCCATAAGATAAGCCAAAAGCGTAATCGTCTGCGTCACCATTCAACATGGTTGGGGCAATTTGTAATCCGACAGACCATTTCTTTGAAGGCCTGAATTTACTGAAGTAAGATCCTACTTGCGCTTGTGCTGAAGTAATCACTATTCCAGTTAGTAGTAATACTAGTAATCTGTAATTTCTCATAATGTTAAACTTTATCAACTTGTGTTAGTAATTGATTTAGCTGCAAAAGTAAGCCCTATGCCACTAAAATCAAATACTTTTTGTAAGCAAATGGTTAATTTTAAGCAAATTATCAAAATTACTGTGGTGTCCACTTTTTTGTAATTCTGAAATCAAATCTGAAAATTCTAGTATATGCTTGACTCTCTCCTGGGGCTCGTCCTTACTGACATAAGCGTTTCTGAACTTCTGAAGCTTCTTTAATGAAGGATTATTCAAACCTAATTCTGTGAACTTATTCTCACTTAAGTTCTGTAATTCAAGCAGTTTTGGGTATAATTTGTTGATTTTTCCACTTAGGCTAAATCCTTTGAATATTTCCTCTATCTTTTGATTGAATGCAGCTATATGTTTCTGAGCTTCAGTTAGTTCAGCCAAAACTTCTGACTTGAGTTTTGCAGTTTCTTTGGAATATCGCTCCACCAGTATTTCGTCATCATCATACAATTCTCCTAAGCTACTGAGGCTTAGTTCTCTGTATTTTGATTCGGCTGCGATTACCCACGATGTTCGCAGAAATAAAGCAGGCATTTTTAAATTGTATTGCTTAAACAAAGAAGTTAACTGCAACCAATACTTAACTTCTGATGGACCCCCTACATATATCAAATTGGGCAGTATCCACTCCTGGTATAATGGTCTTAAAGCAACATTAGGACTAAAGTTGACCGCATTTTTCTGAATAAAAATTGAACTTTCATCTAAAGAACAAAGCGTTTCTCCTTCGGCCTTATACGCATTATCATGTTTTTCAATCTTTAGCCTTGCATTGGCCTTTAAGTAAAATAAGTTGATATCGCGAATATGAATCTGCCTGTCAAAGCCATGAGCTTCTAATTTGTTAGAACCCTCTTCTAAAGATGAATAGTTCAAACCAGCTAATTCATTTTCAATAACTGGTATAAAACTTTGTTTTAATTCTTCATTATCAGCGTCTAAAACCACTAAACCTGATTTTCCAAAATACTTGTGAATTAGATGTCTGCTAGCGTCAGCATAGTTATCTAATGAATAAGAGTGTTCCGCAGCATTAATAAATTCTTCCAGATCTGGAGTGAGATTAAATGATTCTTTAATTTCTTCAAATACTTTCGCTATCCCTTTAGTAGACATTCGGCCAACTGCTCCAGCTTCAGTCTGTTCCCAATCAATCTTTTTATTGAATAGATGTATGGACTTTATTTCCTCGAAATCATGATCTTCTGTAGCCATCCAGAATATCGGTACGGTCTTTATAGTGCTATACTTTTCATTAATCTCCTCGCATAAAGCTAAGGTGTTCAAAATCTTATAAAGCACATATAAGGGTCCTAATGCTAAATGAATTTGTTGTCCGGTAGTGACGGTATAGCTATTTTCATTTTCAAGAGCATTTATATTCTCAAGAACTTTGCCTTCCAATTGGATTTTACTATTGGCATACTGCTCTTTAATAACTTTAACTAGGGTAGATCTTTTAGATTTTTCAAATCCAAGTCTAGATTCCACCATTTTAGGCACCTCAGCTAACTCTGCTTTAACATCTGATAAATCGGCAAGTTGCTTGCCATTGAGAAAAGCTGAAATGAAAGGATTGTTAAAATGGGTTTGTTCGCGCTGTATTTGCAGAATTTCCATTAGAAAATTGGTTTAGCAATAAGGTCAAATGCCTCTGCTGATTCTATTTTGCAATCTATGAAATCTCCAATTCTCAAATAGGTTTGATTCACAGGAATTATTACTTCATTATCCACTTCTGGCGAATCAAACTCAGTTCTACCAATGTAATTTCCGCCTTCCATTCTATCAATTAATACTTTTTGGGTGCTGCCAATTAGCTTCTGATTAAGCTCGTATGATATATCGTGTTGGATATTCATAATGTGGTCGGCTCTTTGCAATTTAACCAATTCATCTACATGATCATCAAGTGTACCAGCGTGGGTTCCTTCTTCATGCGAATATGTAAATACCCCAAGTCTGTTGAAACGATATCTTTCAACAAAAGCAATCAATTCATCAAATTCTGCTTCATTTTCACCTGGGTGACCAACTAAGAGTGTGGTTCTCAAGGCTATACCAGGAACTTCTGCTTTAATTCTATCAAGTACTTCCTCTGTTCGTCTTTTTGTAATTCCACGCCTCATACTTTTAAGTACAGGGTCAGAAATATGTTGAATGGGAATATCTAAGTATTTACAAATGTTTGGTTTGGCATTAATAATAGGCAAAACTTCAAAAGGAAATTTAGACGGATAAGCGTAATGCAACCTAATCCATTCTATACCTTCAACATCACTCAATCTATCCAGAAGCTCATGAAGCCTTCTCTCTCCATATAAATCAATGCCGTAATAGGTAGAATCCTGTGCAATTAGCATGATTTCCTTTACACCATCTCGGGCTAGCTTTTTGGCTTCCAAGACTAAATCTTCCATAGATCTAGAAACATGCTTGCCGCGCATAAGTGGAATAGCGCAAAAGGAGCAAGGTCTGTCGCATCCTTCAGAGATTTTCATATAAGCAAAATGCTTAGCCACTGAAGAATTTCGTTCCCCAATTAATTCTTTTCTATAATCAACCCCAACATTTTTAAGAAGATGAGGCATATCAAATGTTCCGTGCCATGCATCTACTTCTTTAATTTCATTGATTAGATCGTCTTTATATCGTTCAGATAAACAACCGGTCACCAACAGTTTTTCAATTTCTCCTCTCTTCTTAAGTTCTGCATAATGCAGAATAGCATCTATGCTTTCCTGTTTGGCATTGTCAATAAAGCCACATGTATTGATAATTACTGTATCAGCATCATCTTGGTGTTCATGGTGAGCGTCGAGTTTTCCGGCTTTTAATTGAGCCATCAACACTTCTGAATCCACGGTATTTTTAGAGCATCCTAAAGTTACAACAGAAACTTTATTGGGCTTATGGCTTTTAGTTTTCACGATTCGAATAAAGACTTAACAAATGAAGCGGGCTCAAAGATTTGCAAATCTTCCATTTTCTCGCCAACTCCTATATATTTCACTGGAATATTGAACTGTTCACTTATTCCAATAACCACTCCCCCTTTGGCAGTTCCATCTAATTTGGTCAGTGCCAATGCACTCACTTCAGTAGCGGCTGTAAATTGTTTTGCTTGTTCAAATGCATTCTGACCAGTACTTGCATCTAAAACTAAAAGGACTTCATGTGGTGCTCCAATTACCTGTTTATCCATGACTCTTTTAATTTTAGACAATTCGTTCATGAGATTAACTTTATTGTGCAATCTGCCGGCCGTATCTACTATAACCACATCTGCATTATTTTCTTTGCCGTATTTAACAGCTTCGAATGCAACAGCTGCAGGGTCTGCGTTCATGCCTTTCGACACCAACTCCACTCCTACTCTTTTACTCCATATTTCAATTTGGTCGACAGCGGCAGCCCTAAAAGTATCTGCGGCTCCAAGTACTACCTTCAATCCTTGTTGTTTAAACAAGTTTGCCAATTTGCCGATAGTTGTTGTCTTGCCAACTCCATTAACACCAACCACCATAATTACATATGGTTTTTGTTCATTTTGTTCGGCGCTTTTGTTGTCTTTCAATAAGAGTTGAGTGATCTCCTCTTGAAGCATTCTGTTTAATTCAGCAGTATCTAAGTACTTATCTTTAGAAACTCGCTCTTCAATTCTAGCTATGATTTTGACCGTGGTCTCTACACCAACATCTGAGGTGATAAGAATTTCTTCTAAGTTATCAAGGAAATCATCGTCGACTTTACTTTTACCAATAACGGCTTTAGAAAGCTTTCCTAAGAAACTTGTCCTTGTTTTTTCAAGCCCTTCCTCTAGCTGCTCTTTTTCAGATTGAGAAGGAGCCTTTTTAAATATATCAAATAAGCCCATATCCGTATAAACAAAAAAAGCTCCCT
>CBDUMX010000187.1:0-4650 GCA_965368435.1 uncultured bacterium | reverse complement strand
ATTCTCAATTCTCAATTCTCAATTCTCAATTCTCAATTCTCAATTCTCAATTCTCTTTTCTCTATTCTTGACCAACCGCAGTTGGTCATCGTCTCACCGTCTTATATTAATCCTCAATCTTCTTTCCTAGTAAAGATTCCAGTCTATACTATAATTCTCCAACCTACTTGTTGGTTGTTGTAGACCATTGGATAATCTGAGCACTTCAGCATTGACGAATGACTTGAGTTCAGAGATACTCACTTCATTGTGGCTTTCCATATAATTGAGAATAGCATAAGTAAAAAATCCATTTTTAAGTCCGCCTCCTTCTAAAGCAAATTGGTCGCCAGCTGCAGCTGAAATTATTGTAGCACCTGAACCTTTTTGTATAGCGGCAAACATCTGTTGCATTAATTCAAATGCCGATTCGTAGTCCAAACCATCGGCAGAGCCTTCTTCTTCCACAAATACTCCTTTGCTTGCAAGTTGTCCTTCCACACCAGCTTCTGATGAGATACGTTGTATTCGCAACTTCTCATCTTTATCAACTTCACCACTATGACAGGCATCTATAAGCATTAGCTTTTGCCGCGCTGGTATCCCATCTAATAAATCTTCCAATAAAGAATAAGGCACTCCTCCTGAGTCTGGAGCGTTAAAGTCTACAGCGTAAGTAGATAGAAAATAGTCCATAGAGCTGTTCAACAGCCCGTGTCCCGAATAACAAATGATCACTTTATCATGGATAGTAGTATTCATTAGTTTAGCTTTAATAGCAAGGACGTTTTCCATGGTCAAACTTTGATTAAAGAAAGTATCAATTATTAATTTCTGATTTGTACGTTGCTTTAATCCAGAAGCCAAATCTTTTATATCTTTTACAGAGTAATTGAGATTATAACTTGAATCCTCAAATTCATCAATTCCAAACCCAACAAAATATGTTGTAGAAGAAACTTCTTTTTGATGTTCATGAAAAATGAAGACAGGTGAATGCAAACTCTCCGAACCAATAGAATTCACCACGGAATATTCAATTTTGTTGAGCCCACTGGATAAATATACACTGAAACTGCTGTCAAATTGTTGGCGATTACCTCTTATATATATACCTTGAGATCCATAAAGGGCAACTCCATTAATCCAAACATGCAACTTTAATAAGGGATATTGTTGATCCTTTGCATCTAAACTTAGTCTAATACTATTCTCAGTAGTTCTAATTGGAAGCTCACTCAGCAATTCACACTCAGGCACTGCGAGAAGTTGACTTACTTCTTCAGGATGCAGTCCTAGCTTTCTCAACCTTTTCTCCCATGCTAATTTGTACCTTGCTTGCAAAGTGCTTTTATCATCACCACTAATTAAACTAAGGGATTGAAGCACTAAATCGGGCCGATTATATATCATGTCAAATTGGTCGAAAGGATACACTTTTAACCCTTGACGATATGAAATTTTTAATGCCGCAGCTGGTGAACAAGCGTAATATCTATCCGGGTGAATTATAGCCCAATCTTCTGCACCTAATCTAACCAAGGTCAGAACTGTTTCCATACTTTTATAGTCCCAGAATTGAATACTTCGATCTTCAGATGAGGTCATGACTATAGTTTTTCCAGGAATTGTTGAAATTGACAAGGCTGATGCCGAATGCCCACTGTACTTGCCTAATGTTTTATAATTGCTTAAATCCCATACTATTATTTTTCTATCTAGCGCTCCGGCCGACGAAATAAGGTATTGGTTGTCTGTACTAAATTCAAGTTGAGAAATGACATCCGCATGGCCCCAAAGACGTTTAAGCATGCTTTTGTTTTCACGATTAAAGATTTTAATGGACTTATTTGAAAAACCAGCAGCTACTAGCTTTTTATTTGGGCTTATTGCAACCACTGTTGGAATGCCCAGGTCTAAATCTGCGAAATAATCCTGTATATCTTTTGAATCAAAAGTCTCAGTAGCTGTAGTCAATGGGTTTGAGAAGGAATTCAATTGCCAAATATTTTCAAGCAACCGAATGGAGTTAGATTCTGCATTATAGCTCGCTTGTCCTATTTCCATAGCTGCTCCAGTATATGCAGTATTATTGGCTTGAAATGCTAGATCGACACGTATTACACTTTCATCACTAGCTAAAAACACATTGCGATTATCTTTAGCAATTTGAAAACTTATTAAATCTCCTTTTAACAATTCATTTGAAATTGATTCAGTGCGTAAAGCTTTACCATTTGCTGCACTGAAAAAATCTAATTGCCATGAATTAGCAACTTGGCTAATAAGACAAAATTCCTGGCCTTTATTGCAAAACATCAGCTGAGCATTTTTCTCTGTGCTTAATTTGATTTCAAATAGCACTTTTAGAGCTTGTGTATCGCGCATTACAATCCATTGTCTTTTTTCATCTACTGAACGATGTAGAACACGATTTCCATTGACTTGCAGGTCAATAATTCGCATATCTTGGTTGTCGACACTTAAAATATCAGCGTCTTTTTCTACATAATAGGAATTAGTGCTTTTACTCAAGGCCCAAGTTTCGCTTTTATGAATATTCCATTTTTTAATTTGGTTATAGCCGTTGTAAATTAAAGAAACATTATCATCAAGAAGTACTGCTTCACCTTTAAGCAGTTTTTCTTCACGCTCAGAAACTTTACTCCAATCTGTTGTTGATCTAATTTCGATTTTGCCTGTTTGAAAGGAGAAACAAACCATTGAACCATCTGATGACAAGCTAATTGATTCAACTTCAGAAGAAGCACCTGGAAACATTTCAATTATATCTGCTGTTTCTAAATCCCAAATAATGATTTGTCCATCTGCTGCTCCGGAAATAAGAATTTTATCATTTAAGGAGAAGATTGCCTGTTTAACCCCTGTTGTATGACCGTAATAGGTTTGTATTAATAAACCAGATCGCACATCCCATAGTTTAAGCGTTTTATCTGAAGAACCAGTAATTAGAAATTGCTCATTATGACTAAGGCTCATTGTGCTGATATCATCCTGATGACCTAAAGGCAAAACCAGTTCTAAGTCCTGAGCTTTAAGCGAGCATGCTGCTAAGCTTAGCAAAAGAAGTATGTAAAGACTTCTAAACAATTTATTGCTTTTCAATTTGATTCCCGAATCCACCTTGTGGGTCTGTGAAGACTACTAAAGCTCTATTGGTTGATGGAGCAGTTAAGATAGCACCTGCGGCAATGGTTGTTGGCATGTAAACCCTGCCCACACAGACAATTCTGCCATTTGGTAGCTCTTTTGCTTTGAGAAACTCTGAACTTGTTGGTTTAATGAACATGGTGCTTGGCATAATGAAATCTGGATTGTCGTATTCACACATTTCATCAGAATTAAGCGCTACCAAATTAGTATTTAATACAATGTTCTTTGCTTTAGCAATACGCGCATCTTGTGCCGATGTATTACCTGATGTTTTTAAATTGCTTCCATACAATAGGAGGTCGCCAGAAGACAAGCTCAAAATACCGCAAGCTCTTATTTGCTCGATAGTTTTATGAGCTATAGAGTCGCCATGAGGGTTGAACACATATATTTCTGTGTGACTATTCATGGTTTGCTCAGTGCCATAAGCATTGGTTACATATAAATTTCCTTCATCGCTAAGCTCCATATTGAGGTAGAAAGGATTTAGCTCTTGCTCTATAGTTCTTCTCCATATCACCACACCTTGTTCATCTGTTTTGTAAATGACAGGGCAATAAGTAGAATAGTATTCATCCAAATATTGATATCCCAAAATATAGATATTGTTATCAGCATCAGTTTTAACTGCGATGTTGTACTCGTTGAACTCTGAGTATATTTTTTTACTCCAATGGATCTTTGGGCTGCTCTCAGGTGTGGCAGCCTGTATCCACATATTAAAACCTGCTCTCCCTAAACTCGTGCTTCCTGATAATACCGTTGAATCATTAATTAGAATATTATCTCCGCCATAGATAGGCGTAAATGCTATTGTATAACTAAAGCTGTTAACATCTCCAAATTCGTCGACCGATTCAGCATATGGAGCTGGTCTGTCATTGCTAACACTCGTCCCAGTCACTTTCCATCCTCCCTCCATTGTCCTATAGATATTTCTAAGGTCGGAGACTACTAAATTCACACCGCTATTACCACCGGCATTTAAAAGATGGCTGTAGTGAAGTTGGCCATCTTGATCTAATTTGGCGATTTTAGCTTGCCTAGAGCCATAATCATCTTCTGCCTTAATGAGCAAGTGGAGATTTAGGTCGTCGTCATATCCAACATCTAAGATGACGTTATTGTTTAGCCCTCCTGTGGTGTCGTCCCAAAAAATAATGTCGCCTTCTTCATTCACAATAGGAGTGCTTTGTCCAAACAAAAATGTGGGTGTAATAATCAGTGCAATGCACAAGATTGTTAGGTTTGATTTGATTTTCATAATGCTTTCCGAATATAAAGTAAATATTTTTCGGTGGAAGATTTCGCAAAGCAAATTATATGCATAAAAGCATACATTGGTGTATACAGTTTAGTTGGAAATGGTAAACGTAAAAGGCAATACATACAACTTGGTGGTTCATTCATGAAAGACATCAGGCAGTTCATGACTAGCTATTGGCAGTCAGGCATGTCGACAACTTGTTAAGAAAGCCCTTTACAATCTGTTCTCGA
>CBDUMX010000186.1:0-4667 GCA_965368435.1 uncultured bacterium | reverse complement strand
CAAAGACCTTTCTGTTTGATCGATTACTTCCCGGATGATTATTTGATGATAGTAGACGAAAGTCATGTTACCATCCCCCAAGTGAGAGCTATGTACGGTGGCGACAGATCCAGAAAAATTAACCTAGTAGACTTTGGATTTAGGTTGCCAGCGGCACTGGATAATCGTCCACTGAAATTTGATGAATTCACTGAAATTACCAACCAAGTGGTTTATGTTAGTGCTACGCCAGCCGAGTATGAAATAATTGAAAGTGAAGGAGTTATTGTTGAGCAATTGGTACGTCCAACCGGACTATTAGACCCTCCAATCACAGTAAAACCATGCACCAATCAGGTAGATGATTTATTGGAGGAAATAGATTTTACAGTTAAGCAAGGAGATAGAGTTTTGGTTACTACCCTAACCAAGCGTATGGCGGAAGAGCTTGATAAATACATGAGAAATTTGAGGATTTCATCGACCTATATACACTCAGAGGTGAAAACCTTAGATAGGGTTGAAATTTTAGAGCGATTGAGAAATGGAGATGTAGATGTACTGATAGGAGTGAATTTATTGAGAGAGGGTCTCGACTTGCCTGAGGTTTCGTTGGTTGCTATAATGGATGCCGACAAAGAAGGGTTTTTGAGATCTGAACGTTCATTGGTACAGACTATAGGTAGGGCAGCGAGGAATTCAAGAGGTAGGGTTATCATGTATGCCGATAAGATTACAGATAGCATGAGAAAGACTATTGATGAAACCGAGAGACGCAGAGAAATGCAGATTGCGTATAACAAAGAACACGGCATTACACCGGAAACTATACAGCGAGAAATAAAAACAGCTTTCAGTAGAGATATAGTTCCGGATTCTGTGAAACGAGCAAATGAGCAAGATTTAGCTGCGGATCCAATAGTTAGTTATATGAGCAAAGACGCAGTTCTGAAGGCTATAGATCACACTAAAGCCTCTATGCTCAAGGCTGCTAAGGAAATGGATTTTATGGAAGCAGCGCGACTCAGAGATGAGATGAAACAGCTCGAACAAAAGCTTTCTCAATTCTAATCTAGCGTAGGTGTATAAGAAATCTTTGCATCATTTATACTTCGGCATTTTATTTGTACGTTTAGCTACAGAATGATTAAAAACCAATTACTTTCAATTGTTGCCCTGCTACTTATCAGCATTACTAGTTACGCCCAGCAAGGAACAGAATTACTTATTAAAGCGAATAAAGCTTCATTGGAAAAGGACTATGCATTGGCCATTTCGTACTACACTCAGTACATAGAAATGAACCCCAAAGATTTTAGAGGCTATTTCAATAGAGGTACAACTGAATATAATGCCAACCTTCATTCCGACGGTATAGCAGATTTTACTAAATGCTTGCAGCTGAACCCAATTTATAAGGAGGCCTACTATTACAGAGCCAAATGTAAAGAGGGATTGAATAAACATGCCGATGCGATACTGGATTATACACATGTATTAGCAGATGATTCACTCAATGTTGGTTTTCTTAAGGCCAGAGCCCAGTGCTATAGCTCATTAAAAAGACATAAAGATGCCCTCAGCGATCTTGATTTAGCTGTGCGAGTGAATAAATTAGATGGCAATATTTACAAGCAAAGAGCTTTAGTTAGAATTGAATTGAAAGATCTAACAGGCGCTATCGACGATTACGATATGGTAGAAGCATTAATTCCAAACTGGAAAATGGTTCATTATCTCAAAGGCAATCTCTATTTAGAACTTCAAATGATGGATGAAGCATGTTCTGAATGGCAACTTGCCTTAGAGCACAGAGTAGTTGTGGCTGAGCGCAATGTAGAAACCTATTGCGGTGTTTTAGACCATTAATTACAGACTCAAAATATTCGCCCAAAGTTTATAAGCGCCTTCTACTCCAGCGGGTAGTTCTCTAAAAAAAGAAATCCCAGTATAAACAAAGTGACCTTCACCTAGATTGCCAACAAGTAAAGAGCCATTTAAGGTTTCTTCACCTGTATCCGACATTCCAAGTGGAGCACCCACTAAGTCTGAATTCCATTTCTCAGGGAAGTAAAGTCCGCGTTCTTGCACCCAAGAATTCCAATCCTCGGCCATCATAGCATTTGGTTTGCTGATTATTCCTTCCACCACTGCTTTAAGCTTTGGATCTCTGATTTCTTGCGACATGATTAAAACTTCGGCATCTTCTTCAGTTACTCTACCTCTGGATAATTCTATATGTCCTTCCTTAGAACCAATGCGTTGAGTTTTCAATCTATGTGCAGTATTGTACTGCATAATTAATGTACCTCCCTTTTCGGCATAGTCGTAAAATTTATCAATATAGCTGTCGATATCATCCAGCACGTTCAAGGCTCGAATCCCAAAAACCACAGCATCATAAGTGCTGAGTTCTTGAGCTGTAATTAGTTTATAATCTAAAAGCGTAACTTCTGCACCTAAAGCTTCAATAGCTTCAGGTACTTTATCACCAGCGCCCATTACATAGCCAACTTTTTTGGCTGTGCAGACAGCATTAATGCGGTGAACCGTCACCTCCAATTTCTTTCGTTTATAGATCCAAGGAATATGGTCGTGTTTAATTATTTCTGTTGATTTCCCTTCTGATTTTCCATCGAATTTCAATACCAAGAAAGTTTTTGCTTCTTGAGGTAAGGCTAATTCTAAGTGGTAAGTCTGATTTGCTTTATAGTTTACCTCTTTGTCGAATATTGCCTGCTCTCTTCCAGTATAATAGATTTCCAATTGCTTCACATCTTTCAGTGGAGTGATGCTGAGTTTCAGTTTAGATTCTTTGCCATTAACTATTAAAATCTCAGGATTTTCAATTTCAATTTGAGCGATATTCACCAATTGAACTTTTTGAATGATTTCGCCTTTTACGGGGTCAGAAGTTCTGTAGATCACCGGAACTTCAAACTCCATCCCATTGATTTTAACCTTGGCAATTAAATCTGCATTAAGATCTTCAATCAAGAGCTTTAATGATTCACTAAATAAGGCTCCATCTTTAATGTTTCTGTTGTAAGGAATAGACTGACCTTGTAATTGAATTTCGTCGAGAGTTACTTGCTCAACTGAATAATGCACCATTTCTATCGTCAGCTGGTTTTCACCAGCAGCGAGGATAGGATTATCAGCTGTTATAAAAAATCGCAAGCCCAAGCTTTTTAAATACGCCTTTTCCAACTGCTTCACTTGGTATGGATTTAGTTTGCCGTCCTTTTTGCCTTGTTCAATTCCTCGGAGTATATGCGCAGATTTCTCTTTGGCTCGTATAGCTTGTCTAAGGTGCTGATGAAAGTATGAACTTAACTTTACATGTGATTTGTGAAGCTTATCTCTAGCTGACGCATTTCCTCTTAAAAGTTGAAGATATTCTGTTGTCTCACCGTATCTGGTCATAGTTCCGAAGCCTTGACTCTTATGCATACTTCTGCTTGCAGCTGCAATCTCTGAAGTACTCATGCCGCGCTCATTCACCATTTGGTCTACATTTATGCTGACATAGAATTCGGGATTTGCTTCTACGGCACTGTCTAATTTTTCCTGGCTGCCAAAAGACCAATAGGAGGTATTCCAATAAATGGCATCGGCTTGCCAAACTGTTAATTCTTCCAATTGGCTTGGAAATCTCGAAGGATCAGCAGCGGCTTGAAAGGCCTCTACGGCCAGTATGGCACTAGCAGTATGGTGTCCGTGAGTGCTTCTCAGTCCATCGGTACTCGGACTAAATCTTGTGATGATAATATCAGGTTGGAAAGTGCGGATAGTGCGCACTACCTGTTCTAAGATATTCTGTTTACCCCATTTTTCAAAGGTCTCTTCATAGCTTTTAGAATATCCAAAATCTTCTGCAGTAGTGAAGAATTGCGTTCCTCCATCTATTCGTCGAGCTGCCAATAACTCTTGTTCTCTAATCAGTCCTAAATCCTCACCAATTTCTTCGCTGATGAGATTTTGTCCGCCACTGCCGTTAGTCAGCGACAAATAGGCAACTTCGGCGTGCAGATCATTTGCCAACCAAGAGATAAGTCGAGTGTTTTCATCGTCGGGATGAGCTGCAATGTACAATACCTTAGTGGGGTTAAGGGCTTTTTCAATTTGCAGATTTATTTCAGATTCACTCCAATTCTCATAATACCAATTGCTCTGAGAGTATCCGTTTGTAAAGCAGATCAGCGCAAGCACAATGGAGAATGTTTTTTTCACGTTCATAGGTTAGCAAATTAAGTAAATAAAGCATAGATGCTTATGTTAAAAAGTATAAAGGATTAAATTTGTTTTACAGATGCTCGGATTAAGATTTTCACGCCTACCAAGACACAGGAAATTTTCCTATACACCCTTATATTACGATGAGGACAAGGAAAAATTGCATGCTCATGTAGATAGGATAAAACGTGAAATGGGTGAACTACCCAAAGATCAGAAGTCTGTAGAAGAAAATATTCGAAGAGCGTTTAGGGAAAAACAAGGCCCAGACAGATACAGCGCAAATCCTTTAGCAAAGTTCTATAGCCTAAGAATTCTACTAATAGCAAGTATTTTAGGATTGGTATTCTATAAATTACTAGAATCGGATTTTCTCGTTACGATCTTCGAGAAATTTAGCAATTAATGCCCGCTATTATACACTTATTACCCGACAGCACTGCAAATCAAAT
>CBDUMX010000185.1:0-4670 GCA_965368435.1 uncultured bacterium | reverse complement strand
AAATTGTTGATGATAGGTGATGGCCCTGAGCGTATGAAAATAGAAACAGACTGTAGAGAGTGGGGAATATGCGATAGAGTGACCTTTTTAGGCAAGCAGGAGGCCATAGAGGAAATACTTTCAGTAGCAGATTTATTCATAATGCCCTCTGAGACAGAGAGTTTTGGATTGGCAGCATTGGAGGCCATGGCTTGCGAAGTTCCTGTAATAAGTACCAATACTGGTGGACAACCAGAGGTTAATATAGATGGAGTAACCGGATATACATCTAATGTAGGCGATACTGATAAAATGGCGGCCGACGCGCTCAAAATACTCGCCGATGATCAATTACCTCAATTTAAAGTAAGAGCTAAGGAGCATGCTTTAAAGTATAAGCTGGAGGCGATATTGCCACAGTATGAGGCCTTGTATTATTAAATAATCTAGCCAACCTAATAACCTGGAGCTGTTTAGAATCGTTGAGGTGATGTGCAAGGTTCTTTAAAGAAATACTATCTTTCCCAGTATTATTTTTCAACAACAAAGTGTCGTGAAGTCTAAAAAGTCAATTATCTTTATCATGATGAAACCGACACGTTTCCTATACGCTGCATTATTGCTGTTGTTGAGTCTATTAGCAGCTAAGTATGCTATTGCTCAAGGCCCTTACAACATAGAAATGATATCCGTAGCACAAACAAATGGAGGTAATCCAGAGCCAGCTGGAGTGATTCCTAACGGAGGGGCGGTTTATGCAGGGAAAGACGTGGTGATGTTAAAATTAGTGAAGAATGATGCGTTTTCATGGAATGATACAAGCTTGAGTGAAAAGCTGCTTTATTTTACCATATTAGATGTAATGCCTAATGGTGAAGTTGCGCTGCTCATGCCTAATCCGCTTTCAAATCAACGACCTGAAGATTATGTGGTAAAGGAGAATAGTCCATCTGAATTGGCTCTTTTCAACAGCGTGATAGGGTTTTCACCTCCGTACGGTCAAGAATCCTTTATTGTCTTATATACTCAAGAACCTATTGTCTTTTTAGGAAACCGAAATAGAAACACAATCTCTACTCGTGGCGCTCAGAACTTTTTAACAATACAGGATGTGAGATGGTTGCAGCAAGGTAATCCGATTGAAGGTTTAGGTGAAGTTTTTATATCTACATTTCAATTCGAAATCAGATCAATCCGAATGTTAGACTCTTCTGTCAACGGAACTCGAGGAAGTGGAGGCGATAGTAAAGACGACGAAGATTGGGGTTCATCCGATGATTGGGAAGAAGTGGATGAAGCTGCGCAAGTAGTGGACAGGCATTTGATTAATAACGACGATGTTTTTATTAAGTACCCCATATTGAGCATGATTAGCCCACCAGAACCTTCTTGGGAATCTTATGGAAGGGGCATACATGTGGATGAGTATGAATCTCACACTACTGCTTTTGTTGTTAAAGGTATGGTTTCTTCAAAGGAAGTATTAGAGGAGATCATTATCCATGTTCAAGATGGGGAAGGCAGCTCTAAAAGTTACCGTTCAAAGAACTTTAAAAAGATTCCACAAGGAATGTTGTTTGAAAATCAGGTTCAAATTACTGAAGGAGAGAACCAAATAGTTGTTGAAGCTAGAACCAGTGCAGGATATGGTGTTAGGCAGGAATTCAAGGTTGTTAGTGAGCTAGACAAGGATGATTCAAAAGGGCAGGATTATCTTTTAATTATGTCTGTGAATGACTATGCACATTGGCCCAAACTGAATAATGCTGTGAATGATGCAAATGCTATCAAACAGCTCTTACAGAAGCACTATGGGTTCGCAGATTCTACCACTTTTACCTTAACAGATCATCAATGTACACGAAGAGCTATTGACTCCACATTTAGAGACCTTATGCGAAATTTGGATGAAGATGACAGGTTGATGGTGTATTTTGCTGGGCATGGTTACTATGATAGTTTGACAGATGTAGGGTATTGGATTCCTGTAGAAGCAGAAACAGGAGAGTATGCAACCTACAGTTATGTTTCTAATTCTATTATCAGCGAGTATATCAAAGGTTTAAAGACCAAGCATACCCTTTTTATGTCTGATGCATGTTTTTCAGGTAATCTCTGTGTAGCAGATGGAAGAGGATTGGATGACAGATATACAGCAAGCATGGATCAATTCAAATCTAGATGGATATTCTCTAGCGGTAGGTCTGAGGTAGTGGCAGATGAATATTTAAGGACTGGTCACAGCCCTTTTGCTTATTTCTTGCTGTCTTATATGCAAACGCCTCCTACTGAGGTGTTTACCATAAGTGAGTTAGCTGCACAGGTAAGTAGAAATGTTACAAACAACGCGAACCAAAAGCCTATGGCAAGAGCTATAAAGAATTCAGGGGATGAAGGTGGAGACTTTATTTTTAGGTTTAAGCCCTAAGTATTAAGAATATCAAAAAGATTGAAGAACATTAAAATCATATTGCTATTGATAATGGTTTGTGGATGCAGTAGTCCGAGGTTGAAACGCATAGTTCATGACAATGAAATTGGCTATTATCAGAAAAACCAAGAGGTGATGCGTGATTGGGATGCGCTTGGTGATACTTCAAATGCTTTGAGGATATTGCTTCAAACCCATAATAATTTTGGTTCATCAAGGCTAACGGGTCACGCAATTTCCGCTGCTTTCTCCAGTGTATATGGAGATCTACCTAATACGGTTTATGTAGATTCATTTGCTTTAGAAGCGGATAGTTTTTATGCTAACTATTATTACAATGGTTCAACACCACTGTACAACACCAAAGTGCCTTTGCGCATAGGAGATGAATTTATAGATAGTTTGAGCATACCACCGGCTTTAATGGTGGATTATTCTTCTTTTCTTATGGGAGAGGATAGTGTGATACGTTGGAATTCACTAGACCCAGATCAGTTTGTGCTCATTAGGATTTTTGGACATAAGACTAATAAAAGCAGAAAAGCTATAAAAAATATAAGCGTAAGTCTTGAGGTTAATGATGTAGGGGAGTGGAAAATACCTACTAAGGCATTAAATCTTTTCCCGGAGGGGAGCTATATAGATATCACTATGCATAGATTGCATAATCAGCATATACAGACCAAAAACAATGGAGTTATACTTTTTAGCAGCTTGAGTTCTTCTGGGACTATCTGTGAGCGGAGGTAAAACTCAATTATCCCGACCAAGGGTTTTTTCTTTATACCATTTTCTGAATTTGGACGCTCTGCGAACGGAGAGCTGCGCTTCTTGATCATTTGCTATTTCAATTACCCCGCTTCTTCCAGTTGGGATGGACAGGATGTGTTCAAAGTTAACGATGAAAGATTTATGTGTTCTGAAGAAGAAGTTGCTTGGAAGTATTTCGTCGTAATACTTGATAGACCTACTCGTAATTATGTGGTGACCATCAATAGTATAGAATAGTGAATACCCACCATCAGATTTCAAGAATAGGATCTCGCTAAACATTATAGTTTTCTTGTGTGTATCTGATGGTATTACTAACCTATCAATATTTGGGCTTTGTTTGAGATATTTTTTCAGCAGTCCGTACTGAGCTTCTTGATCTTCTATATTTTTGACCGTTTGTTCAATCGATTCTATTAACTCTTCTCGAGTAATTGGCTTCAGAAGATAATCGACTGCAGACAGTTTGAGTGCATTGATAGCGTATTGATTATAGGCGGAAATTACAATGGTTTTAAATAAAGGGTTGGGAAAATGCTTTAAGACATCAAAACCTGAACCATCTGGCATTTCTATGTCGAGAAGGATTACATCGGGTTCTTTTTTACTTATCAAAGCTATAGCCTCACTACAGTTTCGTGCTTGACCAATAATTTTAATTTGCGGATGATCTGCTAACAACTTTTCGATTAGCAGTCTAACATCTGCATTGTCATCTATAATAATTACTTTAATCATAATCTTGTGAGCTTACTGGTAATTCTATTCGAACCTCAGTTCCGAGGTCAGGAATAGATTGAATTTCAATGTAATCTTTATTTCGAGTATCATTCAGTAGATTCAATCTTCGATTGAGAATTCTAAGACCTTTGGATTGATGTATTTTTTTTAGGTTTAAGTTTATACCAACTCCGTTATCCTTAACACTAACATATATTATATCATCTTTTATCTTAAAATTAACATTTAGAGTGGCGTTTGTGCTATCGTTGGCAAAAGCATGTTTCATAGAATTTTCAACAATAGGTTGAATCATAAGCGGAGGGATTACAATATCTTCGATATCATCTTCAGATTTTATATTGATATTGTAATCCAATGATATGCCGAGTCTTAATACTTCCATTTCTATATAATTGGTAAGAAAACTTACTTCTTCATCTAATGAAAGACATCCATTTTCTGTATGATTCAAACTTAAGCGCATCATCTTAGCATATCTACTTATAAATTGAGCAGCGCGTTCATTATCTTCATTTACGATATAACTTTGAATAGATGTCATAGCATTAAATAAGAAATGCGGATCCATTTGATCTTTTAAGAGGCTCAATTCTGATTTTTTTACTTTAAGGTTTAGTCCGCCAATAATTTTTACTTGCTCAAGCAGTAATTCATCTTTTGTTTTATTTTCTTTTATTAATCTATTAAAATGATAACCAAGAGCAAAAGACAAAAGCACTGCTTCGATCGCCGTGCCAAAGGTCAT
>CBDUMX010000184.1:0-4713 GCA_965368435.1 uncultured bacterium | reverse complement strand
CCTCGGCAGGAGTGAATCAAGCTAAAATTAAAAACTCGGAGAGTGTTGAATTGCAGCTCTTGACAAATCATTGAAAAGATGGAAGGATTAGCTCACATTCGTTCGCTGAACCTCAGTGGGAGTGAATCAAGTAAAAATACAAAACTCTGCGAGTGATTACACAGCAACCTTAAGACAAGCTTTCAAGCAAGCTTGAGATTGTCTTAAGGCTCCTGTGTCAAAGCCATTCGGCTTTTTGTATTTTTACTTGTCGGGGTGAGAGGATTCGAACCTCCGATCTCACGCCCCCCAGACGTGCACTTTAACCGGACTAAGCTACACCCCGAAAATGGGGGCAAAAATAAAAGATTCGGCAATCTATTACTGCTAAGTTTCCTTTATTTAATCTGTATATTAGCTCAAATTTAATCCCATGAATAATTCAACAATTAAACTGATTGGTGTACTCATCATCCTTTTAGGAGCTTATATGCTCTATTTTGGTATATCTAAAAGTATGCCACCACCTGCCATAACCGGTGTAGGTTTCTTTTTCATTGGCTTGATTTTCGCCCTCAAAAAGAATTAAGGGCAGATATCAATTGTGCTATATCTTCCTCATTATTATAATAGTGCAATCCCAATCGGATATTGCCTCCACGCTCGGATGTTTCTATCCCTTTTGATAAAAGATGTTTAAATAGCCCGTCGCGACTTTTAATCGCGACTATTGCTGATCTATGCTCTGCTGGATAATTACCGACAATTTCTATCTTGTTCTGATTTAATTTCTCAATTAAAGTATCCATAAGTTCAACTACCCTAGCTTGAATGGCCGACATCCCAATCTCCTTCATTCGTTTTACCGCGAAATGCAGTCTATTAAAAGCATTATGGTCGTGGTGTCCAGGTTCAAAACTTTTCATACTCGGGCGGTATTCAAATCCGTCCTTAGTGAAGAACATTGAATTAAAACCAGCAACCTTGGGTTTAAATTTGCTCAGAAATTCAGTATTTATATACATGAACCCATTGCCAAATCCCGCTAATGACCACTTGTAACAACTCGCAATAAGAATGTCAATATTGCTTTTTTGCACATCTATACTTTCTATTCCAAAACTCTGGGTACTGTCGACTAAAAAATAACAATCATTACTCTTGCATATAGCCCCAATTTTTTCAATATCCGCCTTATATCCTCCAAGCCATTGAACATGACTCAATGCAAATAGTTCAATCCCGCTATTTGCAATAAAATCCTTCAATGCCGAGATGTTAAGACTTCCATCGGTTTCAGTTTTAAAACGCTCAATAGTGCATTCGTTCTGTTCAAAAGGCATAGTTAGCGATGGGTAATCACTGTCTAACATTCCAATTTTTAAATGCTTTATTGAGGGCATGAGAAAATTAATTCCGATACTGAAATTTTGTATCAAAGCTATTTCGTCAGCATGGCTATTAATCTGTTGGGATATAGCAGCCTTAATTTGTGGAGCAATCTCAAACATATAGTGCATGCGGTAACGTCCTGGATCTTCTGCATTTTTTGCAGATTCTCGGTGCTCATAGGCTATGCATTCTGTTGACACCAAGCCATTAGCAGGGCTATTTAGATAGGTGTGCTTGATGCTCGAAAGATGTTCAAGGCGTAGACTGTCCCAATTCATTTGGTAAAAATATGGTTTAGATCTTTATACCTAACTTTAAAAAGGCATTCATTCCTGCCATAGGGTATAGATAGTTGAAATGTTCTCTATTTCCATTAATAATTCCGGAAAAGCTATATCCATTGGGTGCATATTGCTTATTGCTGATATTGTTGAAATACAGCGATAGGTTAAGCTCCTTCATTTTGAAAATATTGCTTTTTGTGTAGTGAAGACCAGCATCTATAGTCTCAAAAGCCTCTAATTTTCTCTCATTGTTTTGCGTATTGTCGAGATACTGCTCACTCACATACTTAGCTTGTAGCTCAAGTTTAAGTGATGGCATTAACTTTATTTGAAGGATAGCCGCTGCTATAGTGTTAGGAGAAAATGCTATGTTGGTGTTTTCATACTTGAACTCCTCAACACTAAAATCATCCCAATTATCTACCTTTTCTGTGAATGCGAGTATTTTATTCTGAGAGAAAGTGATGTTTCCCTCTAAACTTACCGATTTTGCTAGTCGAGCTCTAGCCTGTATCTCAAGGCCTTTGCGGAAACTTTCGTCGACGTTTATTCTGGTGTACAAACCAACATCATTAACTTCACCGTTCAACACCAAGGCGTCTTGGTATTGCATATTGTAATAGTTTAAGCTAAGTCCAAACCTATAGCTGTTCATCTCAAGTCCAATTTCAAGATCATTCACTTTTTCAGAAGTTCTTCTTTCTGCTTCAGTATAACTCGCCAAGTCTATACGAGATGGCTCTCTGTTAGATATAGCATAAAGAAAACTGAGCTTAATGCGGCTTGTTGGACGCATGGTGAAACCAAATTTTGGATTGAAGAAGCTGTAGTTTACAGATTGTTCTGCTTTCTCGCCTAGATCAGTTGGCCCCATGAATTCATAATGAATATTTCGCAATTGTAAATCTACATAGGGAGTGAAGGTGTATGATTTATATTGATATTTGATATAAACATTCCCATCATTTTTAGTGGCATCTTCATCGTAATAAACTGTTTTAGAGTTTTCATCATCACTGAAATCTTCAGTAGTGGCTTCACCAAAATGTCGCCCTAAATACTGATTATAACTGCCACCGAGATCAAGTCTTAGCTTTCCTTTATTAATGGCAAAATTTGCCAGTCCACCATAGAAGTGATTATCCAGCCATTTGCGTCGGATTACATCAGCGTAATACGCAGTGTCACTGCCGTTTATAATAGGTGATATATTGTAATTCGACAATAGGTCGCCAGCTGCAAATTCTTCAAAAAAGCCTTTACCCCGCGTATAATGAACGGCAGTTTTAAGCTTAGCGTGAGTAGTTAAATTCGTATTGTAAAAAAGTTGAAAGTGATTCTGGCCATAATCATCTACTTGATTTTCATAGGTATAATAGTTATAGGTTTGAGGATTCGACTGCTGTAAATTGTTTAAATCATCACCAGTAATCCAAAGCTGATCAACATAGCGCTGAAGTTCACCATCGTTTTCATAGTATTTAGGTTGAGGTATTCCCCACCAGGCTTGATAGGTTCTCTCTTTGCCTAACATAATATTGGCTTGTAGACTAGATTTTTTACCAAAGTGTCCCATAGATATTTGTGCTGACTTGAGGTCTGAAGAGGCTCGGTCTATAAAACCATCAGATTTAATATAACTAATTCGACCTTGTAGTCCCCATCCGGAACTTGAGATGCCGGTTCCACTGAGAAGTGATATTCTTTGAGAATTAAAGCTGCCATAAGCTAGCCTTGCTTCTGTGAACTTTTCCGCGGCAATATTGTCATTATCGATATTTAAGCTTCCACCAAAAGAGGCAGAACCATTGCTGGATGTACCAACACCTCTTTGAATCTGAACGCTTGAAGCACTACTGGCAATGTCCGGCAAATTTACCCAATACACACCTTGACTTTCGGCATCGTTTAGTGGAATATCATTTAGAGTTACATTGATTCGAGTTGGATCGATGCCCCTAATTCTCAAACCTGTATAACCAATTCCATTCCCTGCATCTGAAAAGACCAATGTTGACGGTGTAAAATTTAACAGGATCGGAAGGTCTTTAGACTGGTCCAATGTTTTTAAATCTTTAGAGGATAAGGTAGTATTGGTAATCGGACTAGTTGCGTCAACTTTAGATATAGAAATAGTAGCTCCTTGCAATTTAAAAGTCTCAGGCGTTAATAGAAACTCTTTGGTAGTCGGTGCGTCTAAAGTGATAATCTCGCTGTAGGGAACATAACCCACATAATTAATACTGATGGTGTATTTGCCTTTTTCTGCGGAAATTATAAATCGTCCGTTTTCATCCGTCACCGCAGTATAGGTGTTGCTGCTGTTGCTAAGTGTGACATTGGCATCTGCTAATTCTTCGGTGCCAGTTTGATTCATAACTCTGGCTACCAAGTTTACTTGTGCTATCCCTTCCTGGAAGAGGACAGACATTAGAAATAATAAAATTATTTTTTTCATTCTCCCTTTTTTTATGGGGGAGTATAAGTTGATACATGTACCTACGTCGGCATTACCCGAATCAGGTTCCTTCCGCTTTCAGGCGGAAAAGGGTATCATCTCAGCCCGATGGGCACCCCTTTGTTGGGGCAAATATATTTATTTTCAATTGCTGGGGCGATAAAATTGAAAATCTATACTGCACAGTGAATTATGCTAAATTGATTGTTTCTTTTCAACATAATTGAGGTATTTATTAGGTGCTTTTCTACATTCGCGGCTCATAATTACAACATGACTACAGCACATCAAGAAGCCACTTTAGAACAAGCACTTGAACTAGGTGTAAATAAAGAGGAATTTGCCAAAATACAGGAAATATTAGGGCGTACTCCAAACTTTACTGAATTGAGCATTTATTCAGTTATGTGGAGTGAGCATTGCTCATATAAAAACTCCATAGTATGGCTGAAAAAACTACCAAAAGAAGGTCCAATGATGTTGGCAGAAGCCGGCGAAGAAAATGCTGGTTTAGTTGATATAGGAGATGGCCTTGCTTGCTGTTTCAAAATAGAGTCACACAATCACCCAAGCGCTATTGAGCCTTATCAAGGTGCGGCA
>CBDUMX010000183.1:0-4752 GCA_965368435.1 uncultured bacterium | reverse complement strand
TATTGGTCCAACAACACTCACATAGCCAACTATACTGCAAAGTATGGAATACTCTTAGACATGGTTGGGGCTAAAGATGCAAAGTTTGCATTTGAAGGTTATTCAATGAAATATGCTCAAGCTGTGGTTAGTAAAGTTTGGCGAAATGCGCTTGCGCTCGGATACGGTAGCAACTTCATACCGTATAATGGGGGAACAGTAACTGACGACCATTACTTTATAAATACAGAAGCAGGCATACCTACCATTGATATAATTCATTACGATGTAACTACCCCAAACGGCTTTGGTGATTATTGGCATACGCATGCAGACAATATGGATGCTGTAGATAAATCAACTTTGAAAGCAGTAGGGGAGACAGTACTAAAAACTGTTTGGGAAGAAAAGCCTTAACCTCTTACTATAAGAAAAGCTATATACGCTATATAGGCGAGTATGAAATAGATACCATTAAATCTATCAATACTATTTGCCTTTCCAATTGCCATACTAAAAATGATTAGGCATGTTGCTCCAATCAATACCATGATATCTGTATTGATAACTGGATCAAAATTCATAGGCTTGATAATAGCACTAATTCCCAGTACCCATAAAAGATTGAAAATATTGGAACCAACAACATTAGCCACAGCAATGTCTGTGCTTTTCTTGTATGCAGCCACTGCGGAGGTTACTAATTCAGGTAGCGATGTTCCTACTGCTACTATGGTAAAGCCGATTAGCTTTTCGCTTAAACCAAAAGATTCAGCTATTACTATAGCACCATCAACAACCCATTTCCCACCAAAGAATAAGCTAATAATCCCTAGAATAACAAACAATACACTTTTAGGGATTGGCAACATCTCTTCTGGAGTGGCTTCAATGATGTCTGCTCTACCTTGTTTCAGCAACTTGATGATATAGACCATAAATAGTCCAAAAAAGAGTAGGAGTATGATTCCATCGGTTCTTCCAATTGATGCCACTGTACTGCCCAACATTCCCGAGTTTGCCAAGAAGGCTAAGAGTAAAGTTGCAATAAGGGAGTAGGGAATTTCTGAAAGCACAGTTTTTTCATTGATAGCTAATGGATAAATCAATGCTGATATACCTAGAATAAGCAAGATGTTAGAGATATTACTTCCTATTACATTGCCAATAGCAATATCTGAAGAGCCACTGGTACTCGCCATAATGTTTACAATTAGTTCAGGCATAGAAGTGCCCATTGAAACTATAGTCAGGCCAATAACAATATCTGATACTTTATAATTTTTTGCAATCGATGCTGATCCCGCAACTAGAATATCTGCACCTTTTACTAGGGCTATAAACCCAAGGATGAAAAGAAAGTAAACCATTCTGAGCTGCAAATATCGTTAATTATTAGTGCTTTAAAGGATTCTTAGCAATTCCTTAAAATTCAATATTTTCGCTAAATGTCAAAACCGAAATCAAGTGAGCTGCCAGCGTATTATGGACCTTATGTAGAAAAGGTTGAAGAAGACAATCTAGTTGATGCCTTAAACTCATCCTTGCTAAAGTTTAATAAGGTAGTGGATAGTATCACAGAAGAAAAGTCTAAGCACCGTTATGCCGAAGGCAAATGGAGCATCAAAGAGGTTGTTCAACATATAACAGATACTGAAAGAATTTTTAATTATAGGGCACTTTGTATTTCACGTGGTGAAATGCAAGCCTTACCGGGGTATGATGAAAACGAATATGCCCGAAATAGCAATTGCGACAATAAGCAATGGTCTCAAATACTAAATGAATTCAGAAGTCTTAGAATGAGTAGCATTGAACTTTATAAGAGTTTCGACAAAGCCAGTTTGGCAAGATTGGGAAATGCCAATGGACTGGTAATTTCAGTGAATGCCATTGGCTATATTAATGTGGGTCACTGCATCCACCACCTCGATGTAATAGAAAAACGCTATTTATAAAAAAAGGCCCTTGAGAGGGCCTTTTGTTTTATCTATATGCTAAATTCTGCGTATCGTTTTCAATTACAGTTTCAATAAACTTCTTTAGTTTATCAAACTCCTCAGGTTTAACTACCTGCTTTTTAGGAATGAGTTCTCTTGTTGCTGTTACAGTATTACCACTAATCTTGTATTTGATGGAATAAGTGGCAAATTCATTGTCTATATATACATTTTTTGGACGCTCTGCCAAGGTTTTACCTTTGGGAAGGGTGATGGTAATCTCTTCATACTTCCTGTCGTAATTGAAGTATCTCCACAATTCTAAAGGATACTTTCTGTTCTCATCACTTACAAATTCGCTAGACTCATATTTGTCATTCCACGGAATAACAAATATGTTCAATCCCGCAATTTTAGTAACTGCATTTTTGATGGTAAATGAGTACATATAGCTATAGTCATTTGTCAAGGTGTCAAAGTCTGTGAACTCAAGTTTGTCAAGAGTTACATTTTTATAGTCGTTGTTCAAAGCGTTTAGCATCACCTTGCGTTGCTCGTCAGCAGACTCATCTTTGTATCTATACCTCATATAAGAAGCCCAGTTCCCAGTCTTGCTGTTCTCGGTTTTCATGTCTAAATCATTGCCATTAACAGTCACCTCTGTTGTACGTATTACCGAGTTTTTGTTTCTGTTCGATGGGTTGAAGTAGAAGGCTTCCGATTTTTTACCTTCAGCCTCGTCATAAATCTCAAGAGCATATGAATTAATTAAATTGTCTCCATAAGTCAAGAAGGAATTGTTCTCAGATGTAAGTTCTACAAAATAATCTTGACCATCTAGTTTAACTCGAGCAATGCAGTGATTGAAGCTTATTGATGGAAGAGTTAGATCTTTTCTACCATTATCTCTGGTGTTGACCAATACTAATCCTACATCTTTAATTCCAGCTTCTTTACACATAGACACAAATAGTGTTGAGACGTCTTTGCAATCGCCAATTTTAGTGTTGAGTACATCGGATGCTTTTTGAGGAATCAAACCACTTTGCCTGAATGATACTGAACTATATCTAATGTTCTTTACTATATAGGTATAGATCAGTTCAACTTTCTCGCGTTCGCTAAGGTTTTCTTTTCCTTCAAACAATTCAGCTACTAGCTCTTTTACTTCAAAATCAGGTTTAGACTTTGTGGCTGCCAGATCAGAATACCAATGCGATATTTCGCTCCAATCTTGGAAGGTAGACAAGAAGAGTGTCTCTCCAAAGTCTACATATCTACTCATATAGTTTTCAGAGCGAGTAGCAGCTTGATTGCCTTTGCTCCATACGTATAAATCAAATTCACCTTCCTTGCTTTTTTGAGGCTCAAATCCACCATTTGAAAATTCGTGTTTGAATTTCACTTTTGGACTAATCAGAAGAGAGTATGAATTGTGAAGATATGGATAACTCAAGGTAAACGAATGCTGCTCCCAGAAGTTAAATGCTAACTTTCCGAAGTAGTGATTTTTAACTCTATATATAATGAGTATTCCATCTCCTGGCTCTAAGTTTGTAAACACCACTCTAGTGCCACTGCGTTCAGCTTCAAGTTTAGAACCATTCGCTTTAATCACTTCAACTTTCTCTACTACACCTTGCTGGAAGTTGTAAATAGGAATTCCATATTCCTTCCAATCATCGATACCAGCTGAATTAAATACCTTCACCAAGAGTATCACTTTTTCTTCAGATCCACCACCTTCATACACTACCTTTTGAGTTTCATATCTAACGATTAAACTGTTGTCATCTGGATAGTCTTCTTTAGACGGTGTATTCTTAAATATTTCATAATAGTCTTCTTGTTCGAAGAGACTGAATACGCTTTTCTCATCATTTAACAATCTCAATTTCTCACGAACGTCATAATTGTTTGGATAGAGTTCTATAGCTCTTTCGTATGCTTCTTGAGCATCGGTATACTCGTCCATTTCTTCAAGAATTTCACCTTTAGCACCCCAGTAATTGTCTTGATAGGGAGCTAAGGCAATACATTTTTCTATATAGCTTAGAGCGGTTGAATAATTCCGCATTGCTGAATGAAATTGGCTTAAGTCATAGAAGGTACCCACCGAATAGGGGTAGTTTTCTACTTGTTTATTGTAAATGCTTAAACCTGCAGGCACATTATTAGACTTGAAGTAACTGTTAGCCAAGCTTTGTGAAACACTCCAATCATATTGTTTCTTGAGGTATTTCTTTCTGATTTTAATAGCTTTTGCAGTGTTTTTATTTACGCTCTGCTCAACAATAGCTTTAAGATTTACAAATTGTTCTACATCTCTATATCTAGCATAGGCATCATTGATAAGGTCTATTAACACTTCGTTTTCATCTTTTGCTATTGCAATGTCAATTGCATAATCATAATAGGTGGCGGTATTACCGAATTGATCTTGATATAGCATTAAAATAGAATCCGCTAATTCATACTCTTCATTTTTCAGTGCTTCTTTAAATGTTAAGCCCATAGAAACGGGACTCTCAAGATCATTTTCCTTTAACCACTTAACCAGTATAGCCAACCCAGTTCTATTGTCTTCTCGTATATAAATACTCGCTAAATTAAGTTTCAAATAAGAACTGTTTGGCGCTTCCTTAATAGCTGAATTAAGGGTTTTTCTTGCTAAATACTTTTTATCATTTCGCAGATAGGCTGTAGACAATACTATGCTGTTTAATAAACTAGGGTTCTTAGCATTGATTTTTTCAAAGTACGCCTCCTCATACACATCGAGAACCTTAACCGCTGATTTAACATCAGAATAGTTTGAACCAAATGCCGATGC
>CBDUMX010000182.1:0-4818 GCA_965368435.1 uncultured bacterium | reverse complement strand
CGGAATATAATTGGTCTCAACAATATTGAAACAGCCTATAAAGTTCAACATCTTATCTCTAAACTCCGACTTGATACTGGTGCTAAGAAAGTGGGAAGCAAAATTGGACTAACTTCATTCGCTGTGCAAAAGCAATTGGGAGTTGATCAACCAGATTACGGTTCACTATTCGACGATATGCAAATTGCCAATAATGGTAAATTGTCTTTTGCTCGCTTAATGCAGCCCAAAGCCGAGGCAGAAATTGCATTTATACTCGCTACAGATTTAGATCAAGAGACAATTGATGAAAAATCTATGGCTGATGCTATTGAATTTGCATTGCCATCCATTGAAATTGTTGGAAGCAGAGTAGAAAACTGGGATATAAAAATCACCGACACCATAGCAGACAATGCTTCGGCTAGTCACTTTGTACTGGGCGACAATAGAAAAACTTTGAAAGAAATTGATTTGATCAATTGTCGCATGAAAATGTATAAAAATGGTGAATTGGTTTCTGAAGGAACCGGTGAAGCCTGTTTAGGCTCTCCTTTGAAGGCAGCCACTTGGCTCGCTCAAACTATGAAAAAACTTGGTCAACCTCTTAGAAAAGGTGACATCATACTTTCAGGTGCATTGGGACCAATGACCAATTTAGAGCAAGGTGATAACATTCGAGCTGAAATAGATGGCTTAGGGACAGTAGAATTAACAATTGTAGAATGAAGATTAAAGCAGCTATCATAGGATCTGGAAATATCGGTACGGATTTGATGATCAAAATATTGCGTACCTCCGACTTATTAGAGATGGGTGCTATGGTTGGCATAGATAAAAATTCCGACGGATTAGCAAGAGCTCAACGTATGGGTGTCCCAACAACTCATGAAGGCATTGATGGCCTACTTAATATGCCTGAATGGAGCGATATAAAAATCATTTTTGATGCTACATCAGCGAAAGCTCACCTTTATAACTACGATAAAATTAAAGCTTATCCAGATAAAAGAGTTGTTGACCTCACCCCTGCTTCTATCGGTCCATTTCTAATTCCTCCAGTGAATATGGATGATCATATTGGAGTGAAAAATGTGAATATGGTAACTTGTGGTGGACAAGCTACAATTCCTATGGTTGCGGCTGTTAATAGGGTTGCTAAGGTTAATTATGGTGAAATAGTGGCTTCTATAGCGAGTAAATCAGCTGGTCCAGGAACACGAGCCAATATCGATGAGTTTACAGAAACAACTGCCGCGGCTATAGAACAAGTTGGAGGAGCTAAGAAAGGTAAAGCTATTATCATTCTCAACCCGGCAGAACCTCCTTTGGTAATGCGAGATACGGTTTTAACACTTAGTGAATCTGGAGATAAGGAAGCTATACGAGCAAGCATCCACGAAATGGTGGCGGAGGTACAAAAATATGTACCAGGCTATAGCCTTCATCAAGAAGTACAATTTGAAGAAATTCCAGAAAGTGCGCCCGTTTTCATAGAAGGTTTAGGCAAAGTTCATGGACTAAAAACTATGGTATTATTACAAGTTGTAGGAGCTGGACATTATCTACCAGAATACGCTGGAAATTTGGACATTATGACCAGTGCGGCCCTTGCAACAGGAGAAAGAATGGTTAGGGTTAATAAGGCAATAAGGCAATAAGGCAATAAGGCAATAAGGCAATAAGGCAATAAGGCAATTTAATTTTCGGATTGCATCATTGCTAGATCAATCTCATTTTTTTCAGAATTGCAGCTAAAATATGCTTGAGTTCTATCGCTTCAGAAATTAATTCGTCAACTTCTCCGTCTAATCCATATACTTTTTTTATAATATTTAACCAATACAAAGATTCTTTAGCTTCTTTTAACGCAATTTTCAGTCTGAATTTCAAGTCCTTATCCCCCAACTTCTCAGTCGCTTCAATGAAATTAGCTCCAACTGAACCAGAAGATCTCACTAATTGTCCTAAATCCGAACTTAAAACTGGCAATACAGAAAGCTTTTTAATAAATACCCTTACCGCTATGGCAAAATTTTCGGTTCTCTTTTCCAAATCAAACTTTTTCATATCTCGAAATTCCATTAACAGTATTGCCGTCCCCAAGCATTTAAGGTTTAATATCCATCAAAGAGTATATTTATCTAAACCCCGTAACGCTCTATTAGTTATCTACGCTTTTTGGTCATTATTAGTTGGGTCATAAACATCTGTGTTTTTGCTTAATTAATGATGTTGTAATTCATTCTTTGAGTTATTGCATCATTTCATTGCGTCATTGCCTTATTGAATCATTGAGTCATTCAATTGCGTCATTGCCTTATTGTGTCATTCAGTCATTCAATTGTTTCATTTTATTATTCCCGTAACCATAGATAATAACATTAGTAATATTGTAAATCAAGCAATTGTCTTTTAGTTTGCACTGATGAAACTCTATATTCAAGATGTTACTCTACGCGATGGGATGCACGCCATACGTCACCAATACAGTAAAAAATCTGTAAAAGAAATCGCGATTGCACTCGACAAAGCCAAAGTGGATGCCATCGAGATAGCCCACGGTGATGGACTTTCAGGATCGAGTTTCAATTATGGTTTTGGAGCACATACAGATTGGGAATGGTTAGAAGATATCGCTGACTCCCTGCAGCATTCTGTGCTGACCACCCTTCTCCTTCCTGGAATTGGCATTATTGAAGACCTAAAGAAAGCTTATAGTTTTGGGGTTCGCTCTGTTCGTATAGCTACACACTGTACAGAAGCAGATATTTCTGCTCAACACATAGAGGCTGCAAAAAAACTAGGCATGGATGTAGGTGGATTTCTGATGATGGCTCATATGAATGAACCCAAGAAATTAGCCGAGCAAGCCAAACTTATGGAATCTTACGGTGCTGATTGTGTCTATGTTACAGATAGTGCTGGTGCCTTGTTGATGGATGATGTAGCTGACCGTATGAAGGCATTTAAAGATGTGCTAGATTCAAAAACTGAAATAGGAATTCATTGCCACCATAATCTGGGTTTAGGAGTTGCCAATACCATAGTTGCTATGCAACACGGCGCAAAGCGTTTAGATGCCTCTTTAGCCGGCATGGGTGCAGGAGCTGGCAATTGTCCACTAGAAGTGCTTATAGCCGTTTTAAATCGAATGAATGCAGATCACAATTCTGACTTATATGCCTTGATGGATGCAGCTGATGACCTAATCAGACCATTGCAAGAGCGACCAGTACGAGTAGACAGAGAAACACTTTCATTGGGGTATGCTGGAGTATATAGCAGTTTCTTACTGCATTCAGAAAGAGCAGCTGAGCGATATGGATTAGATACCAGAGCTATATTAGAAGAACTGGGTAAGAGAAAAATGGTTGGAGGTCAAGAAGACATGATAGTCGACGTTGCCCTCGATATGAAAAAGAAATAAATGACAAATCAAGAATTAGCGATAAAACTAGATCAAGCGGCTTTTAATGCCAAAGCCATTCCACAATTGAGTTTAAGCGAGAGTTTTACTGAGGACACAGCATATGAAATTCAGCGTTTAGCTATAGAAGAACGCTTTAAACGCAATCACAAATTTGTAGGTATAAAAATGGGCTTCACCAGCTTCGCCAAAATGGAGCAAATGGGTGTTCACGATATGATTTGGGGCAGACTGACTGAGGACATGCTATTTCCAGCTGGTTCGGAATTACCAATGACGAAGTTTATTCATCCACGAGCTGAACCAGAAATCTGCTTTTTAGTTAAAAAGGATATCGACCGCGAAATAAGCCTAGATGAAGCAACTGACTATATTGAAGCTGTTGCCCCAGCAATTGAAATTATTGATTCGAGATACGAGAATTTTAAGTTTTCATTGGAAGATGTAATTGCCGACAATTGCTCCTCAACTGCTTTTGTAGTTGGTGCGTGGCAAAACATAAATCAAGACATAGCGAATCTTAAGATGGACTTGATTATAGACAAAGAGATTGTTGAATCAGGATCTTCAGAAGCAATTTTAGGAAACCCGTGGTTGTCTGTAACCCACGCCTCGCGGCTTGTAGCTAAATATAATCAGCCATTACCATCTGGTTCGTATTTAATGGCAGGAGCAGCTACCTCTGCGGTCTTTTTAAAGGCTGGACAAGAAGTTGCTACTAAGGTTGAAGGGCTTGGAAAAGTAAGTCTGAGAACCATTTAAAAATTTTCAAAAGAAAATTGCTGAAATCCAAGAATAATCTATTTTTGCAGCCGCATTACGGCTTAGGCCGTGAAATTTCAAATGATAAGCACCAAATTCCAAACAATTGGAATTTAGAATTTAAAGTTTGAGAATTAGCAACATTTGCCTCATTAGCTCAGTTGGTTAGAGCGACGGACTGTTAATCCGCAGGTCCCTGGTTCGAATCCAGGATGGGGCGCTTGATGACAAAAGCCTTGCACGACAGTGCAGGGCTTTTTTATTGAGCAAAGGCCAAGCTCGCTTGAGTCTTTGTGAGATAGAAAAGCCCTAAGCAGACTGCACAGCAGGATGCAGGCTTTTGTCCACTCCACGGCATCGACTGGAAAATGACCGAAGGGAGTAATCCAGGATGGGGCGCTTGATGACAAAAGCCTTGCACGACAGTGCAGGGCTTTTTTTATTTCCAACAATTTGAGCATCGCTCAAGAATTGTTGGGAAGGAAAAAAGCCGTGAAACAACCGCAGGTTGGTTGGCTTTTTATCCACTCCTTGGCCTGACTGGAAAACGACCGAAGGGAGTAATCCAGGATGAGACTTTGATTCCCTCCACGGCCTGACTGGAAAATTTGCGTAGTGCAACGAAGCAAATAATCCAGGATGGGCGC
>CBDUMX010000181.1:0-4820 GCA_965368435.1 uncultured bacterium | reverse complement strand
TTATTGAAAATTTCAGCTCCCGTATAGGAACCATCCCCACCTATGCAGATTAATGCATCGATATTGTGTTTCTTGACTTGCTTATATGCTTTAGCTCTCCCCTCTTTTGTCCTGAACTCCTCAGATCTTGCAGTCTTTAAGAACGTTCCTCCTCGCTGTAAAATATTAGCCACAGATTTACTTTCTAAATCTACTATATCACCTTCTATCATGCCCTCATAACCGCGATAAATCCCTTTTACTTTCAGGCCACGATAAAGGGCTGTCCTAACACAAGCTCTAATACATGCATTCATTCCAGGGCTGTCGCCACCAGAAGTAAAAACCCCAATTGTTCTTATACTTTGTTCCATAAAAAAAGGACAGCAATATACTGTCCTTTTCTATATTTCTATTTCGCAATTAGCTAATCGCGGTATTTGTATCTGAATTGTACGTAGTCTAAATTATCAGAAGGTGTAGTCACTACATCTGTAATTTCAACAAAAGCGTAAAGTCCTGAAGATAATTTCATTGCATAGAAATCACCTTTCTTAGGAAGAATAACCGCAGTTGCAGTTCCTGACTCATCCCAAGCAGACTGTAATTGTGCAGTGTTTGTCATAGTGCTCCAGTTGTAGGTAGTTACTTTTTTATAAGTAGCCCCGTTTCTAGAACCCCATCTACCTGGCCAATTTGCTCCTTCTGCAGCAGTTACTGAATCTTGAATATCTTTTAAAGAATTCAGGTCACCTGACTGAAGAGGACCACCACCAATTTCGTATGCTCCTAGGTTTGGACCAATAAAGTTGTATACTCTATGTGGCTTTGGAGGAGTGCTGTTATCCATTTCATACTCATAAAGTACATCTCCTGACGCTAAAACATTAATAGTAATAGTTTTAGTAGTAGAAACACCGTCTTTATCAGCAATTGTAAATGACCATTTCTCAGTTCCAACAGAAGTTCCAGTTGTACCATTGAAATCAACTCTAAAACTGTTAGAGCCAAAAGTTGTGTCGCAAAGCGTACAGTTTGAAGGAGTTAATTCAGCTCCACCATTAATTGAAACTGTAATTTTCAATGTTTCAATTTTTGCAGTGTGACTTGCGTTCAAACCTACAGTAAAATCTGTATTTACTGGAAGGTCAATATCACTAGCAACGTAACTTCCACCACCTATGAATTCAAGGGTTGGTTCAGGAGTTGTGGTTTCTGTATCACCACAGCTTGTAATAAAAATTGGCGTTAGCGCTACGGCTGCCAAAAGAGTAAAAAGTTTAATGTTTTTCATTTAGATCTTAATTTTAAGAGCTGCAAAGATATAATGTTAATTAAATCTTTAATAGAGAATTTGTAATGTTACTGATTCTTTACAATCTTGTAGCTATATGACACTATCGGCCATAGATTATTTAGTTATAGTACTCTTCATTCTCATCACGCTTGCTTTAGGTTGGTATGCGAGAAAAACAGCTAATCAAGGTCTGGAAGGATTTTTCTTAGGAGGCAAAAACTTGCCTTGGTATTTAGCAGGATTGAGTATGGTTGCAACAACATTTGCAGCCGACACCCCATTGGCGGTTACTGAACTCGTGGCTAAAAACGGTATCAGCGGAAATTGGGTTTGGTGGAATATGCTACTCGGAGGCATGTTTACAGCTCTATTCTATTCGCAATTGTGGCGAAGAAGTAATGTTGTCACTGAAACTGAATTTATTACTTTAAGATATAGTGGTAAAGCTGCTCTCTGGCTAAAACGATTTAAGGCAGTGTATCTCGGACTCATTATGAATGCAATTATCCTAGCTTGGGTAAATCTTGCATTTATAGCTATACTCAAAATATTCTTTAATGTTGATGAGGGCACTGTATTACTCATAACCTTTCTTGCTATGCTTTTAGTTGGTGCCTACTCCGCCCTATCTGGGCTGCTAGGGGTAGCACTTACCGACGCATTTCAATTTTTTATTGCACTCATTGGATGCATAGTTCTTGCTGTCCTAGTTGTAAATTCAGATAAAATAGGAGGAATATCTGGACTAAAAGCAGCTCTCCCAAAAGGAAGTTTAAACATACTCCCACAAATTGGCGACAATGGATCTGGTTCTACTTTGAGCATGAGTATAGCCTCTTTCTTGGCCTTTGCAGGGATGGTATGGTGGAGCAGTTGGTATCCAGGAGCTGAACCTGGAGGAGGTGGGTACATCGCTCAGCGAATGTTTAGCACTAAAAATGAAAAACACAGTTTTATGGCTACCTTCTTTTTCCAATTTGCTCATTACGGATTGAGACCATGGCCTTGGATTATAGTTGGATTGTGTTCGGTAGTTCTTTACCCAGAACTATCTGATAAAAAACTCGGCTTTGTTATGGCCATGCGAGACTTTCTTCCAGACGGATTGAAAGGATTGCTATTAGTCGCTTTCCTTGGTGCTTATATGAGTACAGTTTCAACCCACCTCAATTGGGGTGCAAGCTACATAGTAAATGACATATATAAATGGAAAGGGAAAAGCAATTCTCAAATTGTCAGCGTATCGAGGATAATAACTTTCGTAATCGTACTCATAGCTATCGCAGTAACATCTGTAGTAGAATCCATTAGCGGAGTTTGGGAGTTTATTATGGAATGCGGAGCAGGCCTTGGACTTCTATTAATGCTGAGATGGTTTTGGTTTAAAATTAATGCTTGGGCCGAAATTGCAGCGACAGTAACACCCTTTATAGTATATGCACTGCTAAAATTTGTATTAGCTGAACATTATCCGGTATTAAAATCTAGTATATCTGAAAATCCAACATCCTTTTTTATTACTGTAGGAGTAACTACCCTAGTTTGGATAATAGTTAGCCTTACAACTAAATCAGTAGATGAAGAGCATTTAACCGCTTTTAAATCGAAGATATACCCTACGGGATTCGAAAATTTTCAACAAAAGATTCCCTGGCTACTTGCAGCTTGGCTTGGTGGAATTACAGCAGTCTACTCTTTTTTATTCCTCACAGGCAAACTAATTTTTGCAGAATACATTAGCGCTGCTTACCTAGCATTAAGCCTTATCTTCGGTATTATAGTTTTCATCTATGCCGCCAAAAAAGCAAAACTAATGAGCTAATGGCATGCATCTTGCCTTATTATGGTCATTGCCAATAATTAAGGGCAAACAGACAATATGACATTTAACGATAGATTTATCTTAACCCCTGATTTCCTTGAAGATGAAGAAGGACAGGAGGTAATATCTGTGATAACCGATAGCGATTTTGAGGATGATGAAAAAGGAGATTATCCAGATAATCTGCCAATATTACCTCTTAGAAATACTGTGATGTACCCTGGAGTAGTTTTTCCAGTTACTGTTGGGCGCGATAAATCAATCAAACTTATCAAGGATGCATATAAAAAGAATAAAATCATAGGTGTCGTTGCACAAAAAGATCAAGATACCGAAGACCCTTCTAGCACAGACATATATTCTGTTGGAACTTTAGCGCATATCATCAAGATGCTTAAAATGCCTGATGGAAACACTACAGTTATCATACAAGGAAAGCGCAAGTTTAAGATTGAAAAATTAAGCAAACTGGAGCCATACCTCGAGGCAGAAGTTACTTATCTGTCGGAGAAAAAGGTTAGCAAAGACAAAGAAACTATTGCCTTGGTTGACAATATTAGGGATATAGCAACTCGCATAGTAGAAGTGTCACCCAACATACCTACAGAGGCCAATTTTGCCTTAAAGAATATTAATAGCCCTAACTTCTTAGTTAACTTCATTTCGTCTAACCTCAATGTATCTGTCGACGATAAACAAGCAATACTTGAATTAACTGATTTTGAAAAACGTGCTAGATTAGTATATAGCTATTTAGACAAAGAGCTTCAGATGCTGGAGCTTAAAAACAAAATCCAAACTAAAGTAAAAGTTGATCTCGATCAGCAACAGAAAGAGTATTTCTTGCAGCAACAGATAAGGGCAATTCAAGAAGAACTCGGACACGATAGTCCAGATAAAGAAATAGAAAACCTCAGAGCTCGCGGCCGACAAAAAAAATGGAAAGAGCACGTTAAAACGGCTTTCAATAAGGAGCTCGATAGATTAATGCGCATGAATCCCGCTACCCCAGATTATTCTGTGAGCCTTAATTATGCAGAACTACTTTTAGAACTGCCGTGGGATGAATTTAGCAAAGACAGTTTTGATCTTAAAAAAGCAAAACAAGTACTAGATGCCGATCATTTTGGATTGGAAAAGGTTAAAGATAGAATTCTAGAATTTTTAGCTGTACTTAAGCTAAAAGGCAACATGAAGAGTCCTATACTCTGCTTATATGGCCCTCCTGGTGTTGGTAAAACCTCTTTGGGTAAGTCTATTGCCCAAGCTATGGGTAGAGAATATGTAAGGATGAGCTTAGGTGGATTGCATGATGAATCTGAATTGCGAGGGCATCGCAAAACATATATAGGAGCTATGCCTGGACGAATTATTCAATCGCTCAAAAAAGCTGGTACATCCAATCCTGTATTTGTACTGGATGAGATTGATAAAATTGGCAATGATTTTAGGGGAGATCCCTCTTCTGCTTTATTAGAAATTTTAGATCCGGAACAAAACAATGCATTCCACGATAATTACGTAGATCTAGATTATGATCTCAGCAATATATTATTTATCGCAACTGCAAATAGATTAGATACCATTCAACCGGCCTTGCGAGACAGAATGGAAATTATAGATATCAGCGGATACACTGTCGAGGAGAAAATTGGTATTGCTAGACAACATTTGGTGCCAAAACAGCGAAAAGAACACGGTTTAAAGGCAAATCAATTCAAA
>CBDUMX010000180.1:0-4840 GCA_965368435.1 uncultured bacterium | reverse complement strand
ATTAACTGCAAAAAAATTTTGTAGTTAACTCCATATTTTTGTGCCTTCTGAGCAGTTTCTGCAAATCTCTATATTACTTCTCGACTTAAGCACCAATGTCCTGAAGCGTCTGTATTCAGCATTATTCCATACTTCCTTAAAACTGTTATTGTCTAAATTCCCAAGCTGATAACTAGCATCTTTATCGAAACAGCAGGGTGCTATTTTGCCATCCCAGGTCAGTACACAAGAGTGCCACATTCTCCAGCAATGATTCAGTAATTTATTCTTAAACTGCACTCCTCCTTCGGCCTTGATATACCTGCTAAGCTTCTCATTATCTGGAATTAAGTCCGCCTTGTCTTCAAAATTATAAAGCTGTGCCGACTTGATGGCTAAATGATCAACCCCAATCTCCTTGGCTAATTTTTTCATATCGTCCAACTCGTGCTCATTGTGTTTGAATACTATAAACTGCCACATGATAAATGGTGTTTTGCTTCCAGTCTCTTTCTTCCATCTCACTATATTCTTCGTCCCTTCAATAACCTTATCTATATTCCCTCCTATTCTGTATTTACCGTAGCTATCCTGACTTACTCCATCAATTGAAATAATCAATCTACTGAGGCCTGATTCTATAGTTTTCTTGCAGTTTTCATCATTTAGATAGTGGGCATTAGTAGATGTAGCTGTGTAAATGTTTGCTTGAGAAGCATATGAAACCATCTCAGTAAAGGCAGGGTTTAAATAGGGTTCTCCTTGAAAATAGTAGGTAATATAAGAAAGGGTTCCCTTCAATTCATCAATTATTCTAGTGTTTAATTCCTCCTTTAACATGCCAATAGGTCGCGTAAATGCACGCAGTCCGCTTGGGCATTCTGGACACCTTAAATTACAGGAAGTTGTTGGCTCAATAGATACTGCAATCGGATAACCTCTGTGGTAGTTCTTTTTGGTCCATTTACTTACAAAATACGACATGAGAACCTTTAAGGCATTGGCCAATCTTCTAGGATTCAATGTTTTTATATACTGAATACCGTCCGTTATTTGAGCTCTATTGTACATTAATTAAGGTGCTTCAAATTTATAGCGTAAAGAATTGTGAAGACCCCACCTACAACAATGTGAACTAGACTGAACATCCACCCAGTAAAACCAAATCCGAATATTACAAAAGTTGATAGTATAATTACTAGAGTTCCTGAAAGATAGAAATGAAAACCAATTCTTCTAAGAAACCACATAAACATGGAACCTAATAGAGTACAAATACTTCCTACCAACCAAAACAGATTTGCTCGTTTGTATCTAAAGCTTGTTAGCTGATTTTCTACATTCAATGCCCAAGAGTCTATAAGCTCTCTAGAGTAGCTATCTTCTTTATAATATCGCGCAGTTTCTTCTAGGGATGTTACCAATGTTTTTCTCAGTTCTGTGCTGAGTTCTGGGTTTTCATCTCCGTCTTCGTTATAGGTTGGCCCAGATAGCCCAACAAAACTTGAAGACATATAATAGCTACTGCCGATGAAGCTCAAAACGCATAGAATAGCAAGAAATTTTGGCCGTTTAATTATTCGTTTTGAACTCTCATCCATTGCGTGCAAATAAAGGCTATAAAAGAAAAAGCCCCACTAGTTGTGAGACTTTTTTGAATGTTATTTCAGTTTGTTACAATCTGAAACATTGACTTAAAAAGAACGTAATACTAATTGTTGCTTAGGTTATATTTCTTAATTAATTGATTCAGTACATAAATGCAGAGCAAGAACGCACTAAAACCGAATATCACTTTGGGCAGAGAAGCATAAGGCTTATTAATGTTAAAAGCTGGAATTAATTCTCCTCGATTGCTTTTAGCAGGTTTACCACTTCCAGTATAAATATAGTCCGTGTATTGCACGGGATCCCATGAAGTGAGAACTGCCATCTCCAATAATTCTTTTGTTCGTCTTTTTCTCAATTCTGACAAATAGGTTTTGGCCTCATCACATTGTAAGTCTCCAGTAGCGGGGTGTGTAAGTACATATCTACCTTGAAAGTGCTCTTTATTTGGAGTGGTTTGAAAAAATAAATCTTCCGGGAATTTTTCTTGAGTATACCTCACATGCAATCTCGTGAAAAAGACAGGGGCATTTCCTTGTCCTAGCCAGTCTACTCCAGCAACAGATAAATCTGTGAAATACGGAGGGTTGCCTACACAAGGATCGCACTTTACACCACCCCAACTTGGACTTACATTCCATGCGTACTCCAGAAATACTGAATTGGAGCCCTCTTTCTGATAAACATTGCTAAATAAATCTCTGTAAAACTCTCCAAATCTCTCTTTGATGAACAATGGAATGTTTTTATCCGTCGGAACTTTAACCGTTCTGTAATTTGTAGACTCTATCCTTCCTGTCTTAGTAAAGGCATAAACTATCATGTCTTGCTCTCCAGAAGAATTTGCCATTCCCAACCTAATGGGAAGCATGAAACGATCTGACTTCACTTTTATTTGAAGTGGTCTTAGATATCCTCCATGCTCTTGAGGATTGTACTTATTCAAATCAACTTTAACAACGAAGAACTTGAGCTTATTTTTAATATAGGGTTCTAAAACTTCTTCCGCCTTGTCTGGAATACTGTATCCGTTTGCAATCAGCCATTTCTTCAGCCCATCTGACTCCTCAGCACTTAGCACTAAGATTTCGTACTCTTCTACATTATATTTAGCTTCAATGGTTACTTTGTATTCAACATTACCAACATTTCTAGTGCTGGTTGGTGTTGCAGATGATTCTAATAAAATTTCACGCTCCAAAAGGTCTTCATAAACATAGCGGTTGCAAGGATTATTATCATAATACTCAACTAAGCGTGGTGATGAGTACGCATCAAGTGTTGCAAAAATGGATCTGTCAACTATCCGTATATCTTCTCGTTGCAATACATTGGGAACTGGAATAACCATGGCAAAGTCCTTTATTATTGTATAAATCAGCGCCAGCTTTGGCTACATAAAAGCCACAAAATGCAGCTACATCGGTGTAAGCCCATAGGCTTATTAATAAAATTACAAATAGTTTTTTCATATTCTTAAACATTAATTTTTTTCCAAGCAAAAGGGTTAGATTTAAAGTGTTTGTCCAATAAAACAGTAAACGGGCTGATTAAAAACAATAGCCAAATTGCAGCTGTTTGAACATAAAAATAATTGGCCACTACAAACAATATCAGGGCCAAAAGCGCTGCCCAAATAATCCGAGCTGTTTTGTGATTCGGCGTTGTCCTTGGGTCTGTAATCATAAAGAAAGCGAATAAAAGTAGGGTGCCATTGTTCATTTTATGCATCCACACTTGTGGTTCCCAGCCAAGATAGCCTACCTGATAGCAGTAGAGAGCAAGCCCAAATACTATGAGAAATGTAAAGGCGGTATCTAGGCGTCCAACCTTCAGAATCATCATTAATCCCGCTGCTCCAATAAAAAACCACATAATAGCATCACTTCCCCACTGACCTGGAGACACCCATGCTTGCCCAGTTAGAGCAATAGCAGCTATAATGCCAATGTTGGCAGGGTTAAATATGTGTTTTGATTTTATTCTAATAATAAATTTAGAAGCTATGGCTACAAAGGCGGCGAGTACTCCAACCCAAACTGCACTCACATGAAGCAGTATACATAAACCTAGTGCGGATATTAAAGCGCTTTTTACTGAGCTATAGCTCTGATTAGTGAAATGAGCAAATGACAATTGAGTAGCCACTGCAGTGAGCAGTACCGCTACATAATACTGAGCATTTACTTCCCAATTGAGATATCCACTCCCGTAGACCAGAAATGAGCCGAGGTCCAGTATTTGAAAATACCTCGGATCATCTAGTTCTGATAAAAATTTTGGCAAAAACCTTTGAATCATTTTCCATTAATACATGGATATAGGAAAAGGTAAATGCGCTAACTATCTCCACATAGAATACGGCTTTCTTTTTTTGAGGTATTCCAAATCTGAATCATAGGTATATGCCTCGCGTTCGAATGAAATGGATCTATAAGCTTTGCTGTGATTTCGCATAAGAAGCAATAAAACTAAGTACTCTATTGCATAAATAAGATAGAAGAATACAAGAAGCAGCTCTAACTGTTGCTTAAGATGTATTCTTTCGTGATTGATAATTTTTTTGTCGGCTAGCTTAACTCTGTCCTTGAAGATAACAAAAGGATACAAAGCAATAGCAGTCGTGCTTTTGGGTAAGATTATCCATAAAAGTGGCCAAACTACTTTTTTCATTTCACAGCTAATCTTTGTGACCACTTCCAATATCCAAATACAGATAGAGCAGTGTAAACTATCATAAGCGCTGCGTATACCCACAAATCTTTCACCGCATACAACCAAATACTAAACAGATTAAGTCCAATCCAATACAACCATCCTGATAAATACTTGTGCAATTCTAAAAAGGTTGCCATTACACCAAATACTGTACTAAAAGCATCGTAATATGGTTTGTCGGCTTTCAAATTTGACATTATAAAACCTAGAAGCATTGTTGCCATTAAACCACCTAAAATTATAATCCAATGCCAAAACCTTTTGAGTTTTTTGATAGCCAACTCCTTTGCTTTTTGATTCCAAAGTAGCCACCCATAGGCGCCTAGAACTGCATAAAATAGATAAAGCAAAGTTTCAGAATAGTAATTCTGCAGATAAAACAATAGGGCCCCGCTAATGGATCCTAATACTCCAAAGATCCAGCAAAGTCTTTTCTCCTTTGTAAGCAACACGATGAAAACTAAATTAAATACTACACTGAGTATTTCTAGAGTTAACATCTTGTTTAGCATCAATTTATGATTTTTATTGTTTT
>CBDUMX010000179.1:0-4885 GCA_965368435.1 uncultured bacterium | reverse complement strand
CTAAATCATAGATGTCTTTGAAGCTGTTGTACAGAGGTACAGGAGCTAAGCGGATAACATTGGGCTCACGCCAGTCAGCAATGACATCGTGAGCTGTTAGGTAATCAAATAGTGCTTTTCCATTCTCATTGGTAAGTATGGATAGCTGACAAGATCGCATCTCTGGAGTAATAATTTCAAACTCCAATTTGCTATTTAGCTCTTGCGCTTTATTGACTATAAATTCTAAGTATGCGTTGAGCAGCTTGCCCTTAGCTGCTAATCTCGGCATTCCAACCTCATCAAAAATTTCAAGTGACGCTTTATGCGCTGCCATTGTTAATACTGGCGCATTGCTTAACTGCCAGCCGGCTGCTCCAGGTTCTGGGATGTAGCCTTTTTTCATTTTAAAACGCTCTTCTTCTTTATGTCCCCACCATCCAGCGAATCTCGGCGTGTCGGGATTTAACCCATGTCGATCATGAACAAAAACACCTGAAACTCCACCTGGACCTGAATTGAGATATTTATAGGTGCACCAAGCTGCGAAATCAACATCCCACTCATGTAAGTGCATTTCTATATTACCTGCAGCATGGGCTAAATCAAATCCAGCTAAAGCTCCAACCCGATGAGCATGTTCAGTTATCTCCTTCATGTCGAAGACCTGACCGCTGTAATACTGTACTCCGCTAAAAAAGACCAAAGCGAGACTGTCCCTATGCTTTTCAATACTGTCTAGAATGTCTTCATTTCTCAGATGATGTTCGCCATCTCTAGGAGTAACCTCGATAATGCTAGTAGCGGGATCAAAGCCGTGGTGCTTAACCTGAGATTCAATAACATACATATCACTTGGGAAAGCTCCAGCTTCCATTATAATTTTATGGCGACTTGCAGTCGGTCTGTAAAAGCTTACCAAAAGCAAATGAAGATTAACCGTTAAATTATTCATGATTACAACCTCTGAAGGATTTGCACCTACCAGTTTGGCTGCCTTTTCATTGAAAAATTTGTGATAGTAAAACCAAGGGTTCTCGCCGTGAAAATGACCTTCAACACCCAGATTTCTCCAATCTCTAAGTTCAACTTCTATGTGATCTGCAACAGATTTGGGCTGTAAGCCGAGTGAATTGCCGGTAAAATATAATTGATCTCTGTTATCTTTTGTCTGTGGGATATAGAATCTATCTCTGTACTTGGCCAGATCGTCCTTTGCATCCATTTGCAAAGCAAATTCTTCACTAGTTTCGAAGTTCATAATAAAATATAGATGCAAACAAAGCCAAAACTCTGCGTGTAGGCAAATGATTAATCCAATTGATTTAAATCGGGGAAAAGCCGAAGTGGTATGCCACTTCTATAGGCTATACCGTCTTTTCTGATGTATTGATAGGAAGTATTAAATACTATTTCATTGCAGTCATTTATAACTCCATACTCTTTGTTTTTTCTAACAATGATGTACTCCCGAGATTCATAAACTAGAGGTATATCATATGAGAATTGAATTTTTATTATTCCAAGAGTGTCGTAAGCTCCCCAAAAGCCTTGAGAGTTTTGAGTAACAATAAGACCTAATTTGGGTTGCAGAACTCGATTAAATCTCACAGGGACTACCAACTGCATTTTGGCATTGATTAAACCTTGAGCGAAGCTATCACCAATTACTGCAAAACCATTCTTAAAATTATTGGCAACTGTGAATATGAAAGGACTTAACTCTAAACCGTTAGTATCAATATAGCCATAAAGTTCACCTTTGGCGGCATATGCTTTATTCTCTGAAAACTCACTGATTTCTGAAAAGATATAGTCGCTAATTAAACTATCATTTTTAGTTAAAGCCATCATCCCATTATTTGGATGCATGCGCACACCCATGTCTTGGGCATTCACCGTATTGCTTAGAAGAATGAATAAGAAAGTTATAGCCAGACAATAGATAATTCGTCGACCATAAACCAAGCTCCATTGAACTTCATGGCCAGGAATCGAACTTCCAATGTTTTTGTCTTCTTTGAGCATTTAAGTGTAACATAGCAAAAGTCATTCCCATCTTCAGTTTTTCCAAATTGAAATTGCTTTTTATCAAGGGTATAATGCTTAAACCTAATATTGTCCTTAGCAGCTTTCTTTAGGATCTTGGAATATGTCTTCTCTAAATTTTGTTGAATGAATTTCTGACGATAAATCAAATCCGACTCCTTCAGTCCAGAAGCAACAGTGTCTATAGATGACTTGAGATAGTCTAAAGTTGGGCTAAACTGCTTAATAATGCCAACATCCTGAAACCTCATTTTGCTGTAAAAGGAATCGCACAGGGTGGGCAGGCTATCATATATTAAATCGGCTGGGAAGCTATCGCGATGGTCTTTCAGAACATATACCTGAGCCGAGCTTACTAAACTAGCCAACAACAATGACAGTATAATTAACGAGCGGCGCATATGCAATATTAAGTTAAAGCTAGATTAAATTTTATTGGGGTGCATCGTTTGCCCTGCACAAAGGGTCTTTAGTCTGTACTGTTACTATACACTCCAAACTAGGGGGGATGCTTTTGAGTTTCCCCTCTGGTTATTGAGTGTTCATCGATTCAAAGATTCTTCACCACTTAAAATTGCTAAGTTTGTAATTGAATTATGAAATCGAAAAATTTGTTCATTTTAAGCCTTTGTGCACTGCTTTTCACCTGCTTTTCATGCAATACAACGCAAGAGGAAAGTGATAAATTGTTAATAGTTACAACAACAGGAATTATTGGAGATTGTATTCAACAAATTGTTGGGGATAAAGCAGAAGTAATTTCTATAATGGGTGCAGGAGTTGACCCTCACCTTTATAAAGCATCCCAAGGTGACTTAGAAAAATTGTCAAAAGCAGATGTAATCATCTATAATGGACTGCATCTTGAGGGCAAAATGGCTCAAGTCTTGGAAAAAATGAGTTCCGAGAAAACAGCCATAGCAGTTGGTAGTTTTGCTTCCGAAAATGAACTAAAACGAGTAGATGAAACTTCTGACTTACATGATCCACATATTTGGTTTAACCCAGTTTTGTGGATGAAATGCATGCAAGGGGTGGTTAGCGAATTAGAGAAAATACCAGGTCTTGAAGGCATACAAAGCAATTTTGAAAGCTATAATCTAGAGGTAGAAGAGATGTATGAAACACTTAAAAGCAAACTTGATGCTGATTTACCGATAGGAAAAAGAGTGCTGATTACTTCTCACGATGCCTTTGAGTATTTTGGAGATGCCTTCACTTTTGAGGTTAGAGGTTTGCAAGGAATTTCAACGGCTGCTGAATACGGCATAAAGGATGTGAAAGATTTAATTGATTTTGTTATGGAGCGCAAAATCAGGGCTGTCTTTATAGAAACTAGCGTTTCGGATAAAAATTTAAAATCAGTGGTTGCTGGAGCGAGAGCACAGAAGTATGAACTAAAAATTGGAGGTACCCTGTATAGCGACGCCTTAGGAGAAGCTAGTACTGAAGCTGGTAGTTACATTGGTATGATTACAGCAAATGTGAACACTATTATCGAAGGTCTGAAATGACGAAAGATTCAACCATAATAGAAGCGCACAACCTCACCGTTCTTTACGGCAGAAAGCCTGCGCTCTGGAACGTAGATTTTGAACTTCCAGAAAAGCAAGTGATCGGAATTATGGGTCCAAATGGCTCGGGGAAAAGCACATTGCTAAAATCAATAATGGGTGTTGTAAAACCAACATCTGGGTTCACCAAGGTATATAATCAAGACATTGATGATGTTAGAAATAAAATAAGCTACGTTCCTCAGCGACAAGATATTGACTGGGACTTTCCCGCTAGTGTTTGGGATATCGTTTCCATGGGGAGATTTAACCAACGTGGCTTGTTTAAAAAGTTAAACAGCGAGGATGAACAAATTATAGCTCAAAGCCTAGAGAAAGTTAATATGTTGGGCTATGCAAAGCGACAAATATCACAGCTATCAGGTGGCCAACAGCAAAGAGTCTTTTTAGCACGAGCTCTAGCTCAACAAGGTGAACTTTTTCTAATGGATGAGCCCTTTGCAGGAGTGGACATTTCAACTGAAGAAATGATAATACAACTGCTTAAAGAAATGAAAGATGAAGGCAAAACTTTGGTTGTTGTCCATCACGACCTACACACAGCACAATCGTATTTCGACTGGCTAGTTTTACTCAATACTCGTTTAGTTGGATGTGGTCCAATTTCAGATGTTTTCAATGATAAAACACTCTCAGAGACCTATGGAGGTAAATTAACCACCATGAGTAAAATAAGCCAGGTATTGGAGAACAAAGAATTCCCAATCCGACATAAATAAATGGAGCTGTTTGAGAACATAGCATCAAGCTTTGGAGGAGCAAACTACACTCTCATCTTAGTTTCAGTTGGTACAGGAATCCTGTGCTTTGCTTCAGGGGTTGTAGGTACTTTTACTTACTTAAGAAAAAGAGCGCTTATTGGAGATGTTATTTCTCATTCAGTATTGCCCGGAGTTGCAATTGCGTTTATGCTCACCGGAGTTAAAAACCCATTTTACTTTTTAATTGGAGCTATAATTTCTGGATTGATATCTGTTTGGGTTGTTGACTTTGTTCAGCAAAAATCAAAACTGAAACCAGACACCATATTGGCATTAACCCTAAGTGTTTTCTTTGGCATTGGCATTGTTTTCCTCACCCATATTCAGCACAGCGGGGTGGCATCACAGAGCGGTTTAGATTCGTTTTTATTCGGTAAAGCAGCTTCTATGGCAGCTCTTGATCTTCAATTATTTGGAGGGATTGCAATTATCAATGTTATCTGTATTTATATCTATTTAAGGGGTTTTACTCTACTCAGTTTTGATGAAATGTATGCTAAAGCATTGGGTTTTAATCTGTCC
>CBDUMX010000178.1:0-4898 GCA_965368435.1 uncultured bacterium | reverse complement strand
ATTATAAGCATAGTTCGTTCCAGAATAAGATATTGTAGAACCCCATGAGCTTGCAGGCGCAGCCCATGCATATGATATAGAATCAAAATCAATAGTATCCACAGCACCTAAATTCATATAAACCGGCTGATTACAGCATAATATCAACCTAGGGTCTAAACTGACCTTAGGTGAGCTGTTTTCATTGTTGTTACACAATTTAATAATGGCATAATTGTACAAACTTTGATTCGCAGCTCCAGTGGTTATTGCTCCATTACGGGTCATATTTGCACCTGCCACAACTAAGGTGCAGCAAGACTTCAAATGACTAAATATTGAATCATTGAGGTCTATAGTGTCCACATAAATATGACGCTCTAAGCCTTCACCAGTTCCATAAGTATTGCCAGGTTTGCATCCGCCTGTGAGGCTTTTGTCGTATGGGGTAATCTCTTCAATAGATCTTAGACTTAAACTTAAAGTCCTCGATCCTGCATTTGAACAGCTGACACTAAATGCTGATGATGGATTCCCAAATGCTGCACCTCTACAATCTCTAAAAATGGTTACCTGAATTTCAAATTTAAATGTATCAATTGCTGTGTATTCAATTAGCGCTCCAGGGGTATGAGTTGCTACTGCCTCTAATGCAAAGAAAAAGAGAAGAATAATTAAGGGTAAACGAAGCTTCATAGTTTATAGAGTAGTAATCAATGAAAATTGTTGCTTATTGATTTAAAATTCTTTCAAAATATATTTTAGACCCCAAGGATATTTGTAGTACATACACCCCTGGAGGTGCATCGAAACGTATAGCTATACTTGATGTAGTTTGTACCCATTCTGTTTTAATTTCCTGTCCAAGTTCGTTGTAAATCTTTAGGCTTAGTTCTTCAGTTAGAGCAAATGGCGCCTCTATTCTCAGATTGCCATGGCTTGGGTTCGGATATAGCCTCCAGCCCATCTGATACAAATCATCAATGCCTAAAGTAACTTCAATGCTATTAGACAGTTCCGACAAGGCGCAGTTTTCATGGCTATAAGCTCTGGCTGTATATGTCCCCAGAGTGTTTGTAATTAGTGTATCTGACGTTCTATCGTCTAGCAAACTATCATTTCTGTACCATTTCACATTAGGGTATGATGAAGTAATTACACTTCCATTGCGAGTCAAACTCGGAGCTTCTGGGTCAGCATATATTAGTATTTCTGTCTGTTCGTTTGCTCTACAGCCATTACTATCAGAAATTTCCAAAGTCAATATCAGGCTATCAACTAATGCATTCTTCATGGTATATGTACTGGCATCAAGTATTAAATAAAAGTCGTTAACTCCCCTATCTTCAATTATATCTGTAATTTCATTTTCATTACACTCAATGCAAGAAAATTCAAGCTCATGATTTTCCACATTTTGAGGGCTTAATATAATCGCACTATTAATAGATAGCTCTGCGTCACTATAACAGACAAAGCTGTCTCTGAGCTGTAAATTTGGTAGTTGTTTTACTTGAACTCTGAAGCTGTCTAAACCTGAGCAACCATATTGGTCCATCAAGGCAACACTGAAGCTTCCCGAATCGCTTATGTTTATGCTTCTGCTGGTTGAGCCTGTGCTCCAGTCGTATTCAACATAGTCTCCCGCATCTAAAGTCAGCGTACTACCATGGCATAAAAATGTATCACTAATTTCACTGCTCGGTTCTGGCACAAGAAACACATAGAAGTAATCTTGGTATTCACATGAGTTTGTATCAAGTATGCCAATGGAATACAAATCTGAAATACTTATGCTAATAGCCGAATCTTGACTACCGGTGCTCCAGTTAATTGCTAGGTATTGTGAAGAAACTTCTAGTCGAATTGAATCCAAACAGCTAGTTATAGTGTCTGGAAAATTAGGGAAGTTCTCAGCAAAGGAATTGATGTTGGAGTTCGCTCTCTCCTGACATCCGTTAGCATCTGTAGCTACTACTGTAAATAGGAATGACTGATTGGCTGAATCAATGGAAACATAGTAGTTACTTAAAGTATCGTTGATTGATAGAGTGTCATTTACATACCACTGATACATATAAGGTCCAGTGCCGAAATTCGTGCTCGAACTTATGATGTTGGTATAGCCTTTACATACACTTAGGTTTCCCAAACTCAAATCTATTCTACTTGGATTTGTAATTTGAATGGTATCGTAAACATACTTATTGCAAGCATTTGAATCAGACAACAGCAACCTGACTATATAAGTCCCTGAGTATTTAAACTTGATACTATCATATTTAGTTTCACTAAAATAACTTCCGTTAGATGCAAACTCGAACTTGTCAAATAGCTTGTTGCCTGCGCTATCTAAAACATCCCAAAGAAAATCAGTGTTCTGATGATTTGCACTATCATAATCAACCGTTAAAGCATACCAGGAGCAAGCTAGACTATCAGCAACAATAGTAGCATCCCAAGCCCCATTCACTCTTATGCTAAAAGACTTATAGCTCAGGGCATTAATTGGAGAATTATTGTCTCTTACTTGAGTTGTAAAATAGTATGGTCTAGAGCGCAAATCATTGCTGTTAGGTGTCCAACAAAATTCAGCTGTTTTTTCTCGGAAAGTATCTGATAAGATGGTAAAACTCGCATCAGAAATCGCATGATTCCAGCTTATGGAAGTTGTATCACCTGCCGATGGAACCGCAGGTGGTGGAGGTGTGAATATTGCATCTGCTGTCCTAATCTTAAAGCATAATTCAGTGCCAACACAGGCATTATAATCAGTTTGGCCTATTATTTCTGGACTATTATTACCTGGGCAGCTCATGGTCACATACATGCGTTCAACCCTAGTAAAACCAATTTGTTGATAGTTTCCCGATGTGTCTTTCCACCATTCTGTAATACGAACTACCGCAGCCGTAATTTCACTGCAGCGTGTTGGTGTAAGTACTAAATCGCCATTCCTTGGGTTTAGGTAAATACCTATTGGTGGTGACGCTGTTGGATTTGAATAGGGAGGACTTAAGGATCCTGGATAATAAGCCTGAAAAGGATGATTGTAGGCATAATTACTTGATCCTGTGTAATTTACGCTGTTCCCATATCCCCTCAAAGGTTGATCCCATGAATAGGATAATGAATCATCATCCATGGTATCAAGAGAACTAAAGCTCATATATGCAGCTTGATTGCAACAGAGGTATGATAGTTCATCGAAGCTTAATTCAGCTGAAGAATTATCATTGGACTGACATAAGTTCAAGTATGAATAATTATACATTAACTGAGTTGCCAAGCCTGTATTATGGGATGGTGTTCTTGGGAATGAGACTGCTTCAAAAGTTATATTACAACAATTCTTCAGGGCGCTATAGGCTGTTCCATTAAAGTTTACTGTGTCCTTAAAAACCAATTTTTCAAGTCCAAATGTGGAACCTGCAACATATGAAGTTGGACATCCTGTTGCAATGGTATCGTGGTAGGGTATAACATTTTTTACCTCAGTGAGCGTTGGGAATACCTGTAGTCGGTTAGTTGAAGCACAACTCACATAACAAGTTGCGGGGACCGTAGAGCTGAATGATGTACCGCATTCTCTATAGAAGACATATGTTACTTCAAATTCAAAAGTATCTAAAGCCCTATATGTAATTTCTGCACCTATCCCATGATTGGCCTTGGTGTCTGTCGACAACAAAACTGAAATAATGAATAATAGTATTGCTTTAAATTTCATTCTGTATGAGGAGCCTTTATAAAAATTAGACACCATATCAATTGATAGTTGCAGAATATAATTTTCTAAACAGCACTTTTTTGAGTTCTTTATTCCAAATTAATTCAGCCAATTCCATGAGAGATTTATCAGATACTAAGTTTGGATTTAAATCAACTCTATACAATAGATTATTTAGTTGTCCCCTATTGCTTAAATCCAGCAGTATTTTGAACAATTCATGTTGTAATTCTTGAGCGTTCAGAGCGAGAAACGCATATTGCTGGCCACTCAATGCCAAATCCTTTTCCATTTGGCTCACAACCTCCTTCATGAGCTCGAGATTGATAGAATTGAAAACTATTTCGTTCTTTGTGCCGATATGGCTAAGATACCTTATAATCCCGGAGATGGCAAGAAAAGATGTGAGTGGTGTTTGAAAGATGACTTATACCTTAAATACCACGATGAGGAGTGGGGTGTTGTTTCTCACGACGATTACCATCTCTTTGAGCATCTCGTCTTAGAAACCTTTCAAGCTGGTTTAAGCTGGTACACTATTCTCAGTAAAAGAGAAAATTTTAGAAAAGCTTTTTACTCGTTTGATGCAGAGCGCATGAGTAAAATGACCGAGAAAGACATTCTAAAGCTATTGGATAATGCTGGCATAATCAGAAGTAGAGCAAAAATTGAAGCTGCAATAAATAATGCTAAACTATATCTGTCTATTCAAAAAGAGTTTGGAAGCTTTGATAGTTATATATGGCAGTTTACAGAGTTCAAAACCATAAAGATTAAAGTTGACAGTTGGTCAGATGTTAAAACTACAACTCCTCAGAGTGACGCTATGGCTAAGGACTTAAAAAAGAGAGGATTTAAGTTTGTTGGAAGCACTACTTGTATGGCTTATATGGAAGCCGTTGGGATGATAAGTGACCACTTTTCATATTGCTATAAGTACAAATAAATACCCGGACCTATTGTAAGAATAAGTCTAAAGTCATGAATAGAAATGTTTAGGCTCTCCAATAAAACTTGCAGGTTTTACAGCGAACAAAAATATTCTTAAACCAATTTGGCGGCAATCCTAGATTCACCAATAGCTTTTCAAGGCTATCTAAGAATGAGCTACCTGTTTTGGCTTTGAATTCAAAACTGTGATGATAACAATGTGGACAGGTTACTTTGGTCATATCTCCTTTTAAAGATA
>CBDUMX010000177.1:0-4903 GCA_965368435.1 uncultured bacterium | reverse complement strand
ATGGCCCTGTTTCTATAACTGTAATCGATCCCTTAAAAGTTACCAAGGGAGAGTATGAGCTTACCATGATAGAAACACCAGTTAGTCAAAGTGCAACCGGATTGGTTGACACTAATACGTATTGGATTCTAGTTAGAATGCCTAACGACACTATAGTGGCTGATACTACGATTAATTACAGAAATGAGCAAGTAATTTTAGAATCGACCACAGGAACCAAAATTAAAGATTGGGGACTAGCTGTGACTATTGCTCAGGTTACTCATCCAGGTGGAAATGATGATGAAACCAATAATGGTCTAATTGGATGGGAAGTTATTTGGGGCGACCCAAGCAACGAATGGCTGACCGCTATTCCCGATAATGATGTAACTACAGCTACTAGCTTTGGAGTATATGATTGGATTCGTTCAGGTATACAAGGCACTAGAGATGGCTATAATGATCCTTCTTGGCATGATTATGCTGTTGGAGGGGAGCCTTTAGATGGTGCTCAAGATTTTGAGCAAATATGGAATGGAAGGGTTGCTCCATATAGATTGGCGAGTAATGATGCTGCACCAGCTGCACCAGGCAGGAACGCTCAATTTGTTCAGCCTGTGGCTTACAGTATAATAGGAAACAACACTATAGGAATTGATAAAATTGCCAGTATTGATCTTGTTATAACCGCGGATAAGTCGAAATGGTCTGAATGTATCATGATTGAAATGGGAGAAGATGAAGGATTAAACCAAGGCGGCGTTGAGAAATTTAGTCTTAGATCTGGACAATTGACCTGGTCTGGTGGTACATTGAAACCTGGTAAAACAATTTTCCCTGGTTATGCCGTTAACTTAGAGACAGGTGAAAGATTGAATATCATAGTTGCCGAAGACTCATACCAAATTGGTGAGAACGGAAATGATATGAAGTGGAACCCTACAGACAATGGAGGTTTCTACAATTCACTATATCCGAGCTTTGGTGGTAGACATTATATTTATGTAATGGGATCACACAGAGGACCTAGCCCTACTTTGCATCCTAAATTACCTATCTACGACAGGGGAGAAGAATACTGGAATAGATTAACTAACGGCTCTAACCGTGACCGTGAACTAACAGCTATATTCCAAAACTGCATGTGGGTAGTACCTACATACTTAAGTAGCGGAAACGAGATGGTTGAAGGCGCGGATGGAATTCCATTGCCTCCGTCTGATTTCACCTTGAAGTTAAGAGTTCAGAAGCCATATTCATTCTTTGATCCAACGGGATTAGTTAATAGTGGAAATCCTAAGTATAAGTTTAATACTGATGATATTTACAACGAAATTAGCACTGAGAATGGCAAAAAGGCTATTGATATGATTCAGGTTGTTCCTAACCCATATTATGCGGTTTCAGGATATGAGAATAGCCCTATTGAGAATAAAGTTAAATTTACGAATCTCCCAACCAAGTGTGAGATTTCAATTTATACTCTTGATGGAGCTTTAGTACGTAGAATCAATAAAGATGATGATGCCTCAGATATAATTTGGGACCTCAAGAATAATGCAGCCGTACCTATAGCCAGTGGATTGTATATTATTCACGTGGATGCAGGAGATTTGGGCGAAAAAATATTAAAATGGATGGGTATAATGAGGGAACTTGATTTAGACTCCTTCTAGAATTAATAATAGCGAGAAATGAAAAAAACAATTTTAATAGCAGCAATCACACTTATTTCAAGTGTAGCAATTTCCGGAAATCCTGATCGAATAGGTCAGGCAGGAGCCATGCAATTAAACATAAACGGTTGGGGTAGAAGCTCTGGCTGGGGATGGGCGTCAGTGAGCTCAGCTATAGGTTTAGAAGCCATACACAATAATGTTGGTGGACTTGCTTACACAGAAAAAACTGAACTAATATTTGCTAGAACAGCATGGTTAATGGGGTCTGACATCAATATCAATACATTTGGATTCTCACAAGAATTGAATGGTGCTGGTGTACTAGGTGTTAGCGTAATGAGCTATGATATTGGTGATATTCCAATTACTACAACTGAGCAGCCAGATGGAGGTATAGGTACTTATAAACCTAGTTTCTCAAATATCGCTGTGGCATATGCTAAAAGATTTACTCAGTCAATTTCTGGTGGAGTAACTTTCAAAGTGTTTTCTGAGTCAATCACCAATGCTAAAGCACAGGGAATGGCTATTGATGCGGGTATACAATATATTACTTCATCAGATCCAGAAAATAAAATAAAGCAAAACGACATTAAATTTGGTGTTTCATTAAAAAACATTGGTCCAGATGCTGCTTATAGCGGTGACGGTCTTTCTGTAAAAATGTTAGACCCATTGTCTGGTGTGGAAAGAACAGTATCTCAAAGAGCTGCTAGTTTTAACTTACCAACTCTAATTAATATAGGCGCATCTTATGATATTCGATTAGACAATTCTGAAGAAACCTATTTTCACAGATTAACTCCAGCTCTTACTTTTACGAATAACGCTTTTGCTACCAATCAAATAACAACTGGAATAGAATATTCGTATAAGGACATGTTCCAACTTCGAACTGCATATGCATATGAAGATGGTATTTTCAATTACGAAACCCGTAATAATGCTTTTACCGGTGTAATGGCAGGATTTACATTTGAGGTTCCAGTTCGCGCTGGATCGAGCACAACTTTCGCTCTAGATTATTCATTTAGACATTCAAATCCGTTTGGAGGATCTCATTCTTTTGGTGTAAGATTGAATATAGGAGCCGACAACGAATAACTAACAATATATATCTTTGTAGCAGTATTGCATTCGTTTGTTAACGAATGCAATACGTGTTTAATAAAGTAGTAGGTTTATGGCAGTAAATTATATGACGCAGGAAGGCTATGACGCCCTGCAAGAAGAGATAAGACATTTAGAGCGAGTTGAACGCAAGCGCATTAGCGGACAAATTGCTGATGCAAGGGATAAAGGAGATTTATCTGAGAATGCAGAATACGATGCGGCTAAAGAAGCTCAAGGTCTTTTAGAACTTAAAATAGCTAAGCTAAAAGAAGTGATGGCCAATGCTCGTGTATTGGATCCAAAAGATCTGGATCTAAGCAAGGTGAATATTCTTTCTACCGTAAAGTTGCTCAATAAAAAATTCAACAAAGAGGTTTCGTATACCATAGTAACGGAAAAAGAAGCTGATTTAAAGCAGAATAAAATATCGTCTCTTTCCCCAATAGGTAAAGCATTGCTTGGCAGAAAAATAGGGGAAGTGGTGGATGTTCACGTACCAGCAGGTGTTATACAATTTGAAGTACTAGAGATCGGAATCTGATGACAATTTTTGAGCGAATCATTGCTGGTGAAATTCCTTCTTATAAAATTGCTGAAGACGAGCATTACTTGGCTTTTTTGGATGTTTTCCCATTGAGGCGAGGTCATGTACTGGTTATCCCAAAGAAGGCTGTTGACTATATTTTTGATTTGGAGGATGAATCATTAGCTGGCTTAATGATTTTCGCTAAGAAGATTGCTAAAGCCATCGACAAAAGCATAAGTTGTGAGCGTGTGGGAGTAGCTGTAATTGGATTAGAAGTGCCTCATACCCATATTCACCTAGTACCAATTAATGGGGTAGCTGATATTGATTTTTCTCAAGCAAAATTGCAATTCACTGCTGAGGAGTTTGAGGAAACTGCAGCACTCATTAGAGCTCAACTCTAGCTACTTTAATTTACCGGGATTATTCTTTACAAAACTCTCCCATCCACTGTATTGCTCAGACGAAGAATTAATTGATGAACTATTCACAAAGTGATGGCAGATAGCAATTGCTACAGCATCTGTTGCATCCAGCTTAGAATGAAGAGTTTCAAGCTTTAAAAGACTTTTAACCATTCCAGCAACTTGCTCCTTACTTGCACTACCACTACCAGTCACTGACTGCTTTATTCTACGAGGAGCATATTCAAATATTGGAATTTGCCGATTTAATGCTGCTGCAATTGCTACCCCTTGCGCTCTTCCAAGCTTAAGCATACTCTGTGGGTTTTTACCATAGAATGGAGCTTCAATTGCAAACTCATCAGGTAAAAAGCGAACCATTAACTTAGTTATTTGATCGTATATGGCCTGTAACTTCATTGAGTGATTGATTTCCTTGCGCAAATCAATGATCCCCATAGCTATCAAATCCATATTATTCTTGTCGCAACCAATTACTCCGTAACCTGAAATGGTAGTTCCTGGATCAATACCAATAATAATCTTTTGGTATGTCTTATCTTTCGCCATTCTTTGAACTGCGAAGGTAGTCAAGTGTAAATGGTACTTATAGACGAAGAATCAGAACTTATCAATATTGGCCAACTCAAACTACAACTATAAGAAATATTACCCTTTCCTTAAGTGGATACTAGCTATTGCCTCTATAGCATTTTTTGTTTGGCAGTGGACTCAATTGGATGCTCAACAATGGACAGATATCTGGGAAGCAGTAAAACAGCAAAAAGTGCTTATTGCTTTGGTATTGATACTTATGTTGTTGAATTGGTTTATTGAATCCTTAAAATTTAGGATACTATTAAAGCACAGCTTTGCAATTTCAAAATTGCGCTCTTTTTTTACAGTTCTAGGTGGTACTACATTAAGCACTTTTACACCAGCTCGCACAGGAGATTATATTGGCCGCAGTCTATTGTTGAAAGAAGTACATCCAATTAAGGTGGTCATAGCAACTGTTACTGCTAATTTATTACAGCTCACTATGACTTATTCACTTGGAGTTATTTGTTACCTAATACTATTGTTAAGCAATAATATCAATGTGGATTTGGCAGAGTATTCACAGAAAGTGGGCTTAGTAATAGTGCTATTAGCGGTTATTGTTGGCTTGCTTTACTACTTCCCCAAAATATTTCGAA
>CBDUMX010000176.1:0-4907 GCA_965368435.1 uncultured bacterium | reverse complement strand
AAATGTAGCTATTGGCTTTTACAATATAGGTTACAACGCTTTCCAGGCTCAGGATTATAAGGCTGCCATAGAGGGCTTTAACAAGGCTATTCCATTAATGAAATACGATGTAAATGGCGATTTGAAGCGAAGTAACTTAACAGAAGAAGTACTCATTCAGATGGTAGGTTATTCAGCATTGGGTATGGAAGATAATAAAATGGCCATGAAAAGTTTCCAGACTTTGATCGACCGAGGTTTTGACGATGCGAATATTTATGCTAGTCTGGCTCAGCTTCAGTTGGGAGAAAAAGACACGACCGCAGCTTTGGCAACCATTGCCGCTGGCAAGGAATTATATGAAACCAATAAAACTTTAATTAACCTGGAGCTTGATTTATATTTAAAACAAGGCAGGAGTGAAGAGCTTATTGAAAAGTTAAATAATGCAATAGAAACAGATGGCGCTAATGTGATTTATTATTTCGCTAGAGCTATCAGTTATGAAGGATTAGGTGAATTGGAGAAAGCAGAAGCAGATTACGATCAAATAATTGAAATGGATCCATCATATTATGATGCTTATTACAATAAGGCTGTAATGTATACCAATAAAGTAGCGGCCTTGGTTGATGAAATCAATGAGAAGGTGATTTATGATCCAAAGGAATTGAAGAAATACGACGAGAAAATGAATGCCGCATATTCAGTAGCAATTGAATTGTTTGAACATGTATTTGACAATAATGATGCTATGAGCGCTGCTGAGCGCATGGAACTAGCGGTAACTATGAAAAAGATATACGCGCAAATTAACCGCATGGAAGATTTCGCAAGAATGAAGGAATGGATAGAGGCTAACGAAAAATAGCAGCAATAAATAGTTTTGAAAATTTGTAAAAAGTCCCGCAAACGCGGGACTTTTTTTATTGAACCGAAAAAGGTCCAGGATTTAAATAGGGGTAAATTTATAGGGCATTTTGCCCTTCAATTAGTGAATGCTAAAATATCACAAGTAATGAGTATTGCTATCAATATGCCGTACAGTTCTAGAAATACTTGTCATACATCAACAAAAGAGTTTTGATTAAGAAAATTCGGAGCAGGCAATCGCTTATTTGACCAGTCTATTACTAATAAAAACGTAAATAATAGATTCACAGAGGGGGTCAAGAGTCGAGCATATCACACTTATTATAATATGTTTAGTTAACATAATATAAATTATAGGCAAAAACACATATCTTTAGAATAGGCCCATAACAATTCCTGTGCTTCAGATTAATATAACATCACTTATCGCCAGATAAGGTACATGTTATGTTAAAAGGAATTGTAAAGAAAATCGTATAGGCAGAAACGCATATCCATAGAATAAGCCCATAACAATTCCTGTGCTTAAGATTAACACCACTTAAGGTCAGTTAAGGGGGATTTTAAAAGCAATTTTGTTATAACCTGCTTTATTCGCTTCTGAAATTATTACTGACAAAAGAATATTCACCCGAACATCAAATATTCAGTCATTGAATGGAGTTATTAGAAATTCTGGCCCTCTCAGTCCGGATGTCCCTGAGTCACCAATTCACTAATCTCCGTTAAGATGTTTTTGGCCTTGCTGGTGCAATCTTTTTGCTTTTCATTCTCATAGTCTCCGTCTTTGCATGTATAAAAAATTACATGCTTGGTTCTCAATTTGGTAACATTTACTGAATGAAAACGATTCATATGATCGTCTGTGCGCAAGGCATTACAAACTTCACACATTAATTGCATGAGTACAATATACACAATATTGATGTCTCAACTTAAAAAAAGACAAAAAGAAAGCGGCCTGTTGCCAGACCGCTTTTACCTAACCTTAATTCCCCCTTATATAAATAAGAGGTTTTCTTCACTGCAAGTGTACGGCTTTATGTGAGTTCAATAGTGTAACAATTGTAACATAAGTGAATGAATTTAGATAAAAATGGTTTATCAAACGACCAGTTCAAGAAATTCTAGTCTTTGCAAGGGATTTGGGCTTTTTTAAAATAGAAAAAGCGGCAATTGCTCGCCGCTTTTTACTAATTAACCGTTATTGTCTTCTCAGTAATAATGAACCTCTAAGGTTACACAAAGATAAATCAATTTTGAATTTTTCAAGCTTTTCCACGAGTTTTTAACAATTTTGCATTTCTATTAGCCTCACAATCAATATTTTACAATCAGCATCTAAGCTAAATTTTATCTTTACTTTGCAGTATGTCTTTTCTGCACGGTTTAGGTCTCGGTTTAAGCACAGCCATTATTATTGGTCCTGTGTTTTTTACTCTGCTTAAAAATGCGTTGCAATACGGTAGAAATGCCGGTATTGCTGTTGCCATTGGTATTATTCTAAGTGATATTCTGGTATTCTTTATTTGTTACTATATAGCACTTAGCTATCTGGAATCTATCTTAAATCATCAATATAGCTATTGGATAGCTGCCGCACTACTCCTACTCTTCGGTTTTAGCTTTATCTTTAAGAAAATTAAAGCCGTAGAAGAGCTTCCTAAAAGTACAACCAAAAACATTTTAAGCTCATTGGTCCAAGGCTTCCTTGTCAATTTTGTCAATCCTTTTGTATTCTTGATTTGGATTGCCTTTATTTCTATTGGAGATAAAAAATATACAGCTGACCTAAACTTCTCTCTTTTCATATTCGGAATTCTCCTAGGAGTATTTGCAACTGATCTTCTGAAAGCCCTACTGGCACACAGGATTCGGCATTTGCTTAAGCAGCGATATCTCAGCCTTGTTTACAAACTTATAGGAATAGTTTTGTTGCTCTTTGCGTTGCGATTAATAGTAGTTCAATAAATGTAGATACACTTAAATCACTATATTTGGTTAAACTAATTAAACAATTATGACACCAAATCTTTTATTTTTATTCATTGCTGCCCTTGTGCCTATGATCATAGGTTTCATATGGTACAACCCGAGTGTTTTTGGAAAAGCTTGGATGGAAGCTTCTGGAATGACCGACGAAAAAGTTAAAGGAGGAAACATGGCTCTAATCTTTGGTTTGAGCTTTGTCTTTGCTTTCTTATTAGCTGTTGGAGTCTTCTTTATGGTGGTACACCAGACCCATGTATTCTCTATTCTTGGAGAAGGGAGTGCTTTTGATGCATTCTTAACCAATCATGGAGAAGCGTACAGAACATTTAAACACGGTGCATTTCACGGTACCATTGACGGTATCCTCATTGCCTTACCAATCCTTGCTACTAATGCCTTATTTGAACGCAAAGGCTTAAAGTACATTTTGGTGAATGGCGGATATTGGATACTTACACTTGCACTTATGGGCGGTGTACTCTGCCAATGGGGTTAATTCAACGTATTTCGAAGTCCCGTTAAAGCGGGACTTTTTTTTGTCCCTTTATTCTAGACATCAATAACTGAAAGCTCTCTTTCATTTTATCCCGCGGTGGGTCATCCTGAACTGCATGCCACTCACCATCTGCTACTCTAAGTTGATATGAAAACACTATATTCTCTTCGTTTTGATCGAATGCTGTTTGACCAAAACGCATATCTCTAAAGACATAACCAGAATCCGAAGGTCTTATCAAATACCAGCCTTGTGATAAATTCACTAAGCGTCTGAATAGCTTCGAATCATCCATTTTCTTCCTAGAGCTGAAGTCCTTTTCATACTCAATAAATTCCAGATTTTTGTCTTCATCCAAGAGTGAATAATAACTAATATAGTATGAACTATCCGTCTCAGCAGTCATAGTCCACAAGACTGAATTTAGTATTGTAGGTTGATGTGTGTAGCGATTGTATTCTATTTGATGCTGCTCCATGCCCTCCCTAAATATCTTGTCGACATAAAACTTGACCCCAATAGTATACAGCATATATGTTGAGCTCAAAATAATTCCAAACCACGCGAGTTTTTGTCGATTGGGATTAGTGCGACGAATAAACAGTACTATGATCAGTATCACTAGAAAAGGAAGAGTATAGATTGGGTCAACTACATTAATATTTTTATACGCTAACTTTAGGTCCAGTGGCCAAAAGAACTGTGTGCCCCAAGTGGTATGTGCATCGAGTAAAGGATGAGTAACCAAGCACCAATAAGAAAGCTTTGTCCAATCTCCCCAGCTTGTTAGATTGTGATTTGCATACAGCTTCTGAACCAGAAAGCCTAAAAGTGGTGAAAACAAAATGCAAAAAAGCAAAGAGTGTGAGAACCCTCTGTGCATTTCGTTGGCGGTGACATCGTCAACAAAAAAGTTCATCAACACATCCAAATCAGGAATAGTCCCTGCAATTGCGCCCCAAAGCATTGCTCTATTGCCAACTTTTTTACCTAGCACCACCTCTCCTACTGCAGCGCCTAGTACAATTTGGGTTAGTGAATCCATTAGTTGTAATATTCAGCTTTAAACGGCTGTCTCATTTGAAATTTACTCGGCTTGATGGTATCGATCACAGGCTTTAACAAATGATTTACCACTGAATTTTTATGTTTGATATACAGCCTCATATTTACGGGCTCTGCTCCAAGTGTAGATTTAATTTGCTCTGCAGTTCTGCCAAATCTAACTTCTTCACTCCCTTTTTGCATCGCCAAATCTACAAAATCATGCAGCATTCTCTGATATAGCGCATAGTCAACATTGTATTGATAGTCTATCCCAACATGAGCTGCATCCACAAAGCCATCGCCTATAAATGCTGCACTAAAGCCAATTAATTCATTGTTCAATAAATAGGCTTTGAATTCAAATAACTCCTTTAAGTTGTTTTTTAATGCTGAGAAGGATAGGGCATTGAGCTCACCTAAACTAAATTCGGCCTTATCTACTACCTGTTGATGCAATTCATTCACTTCCTTTTGGTTCTCAATAATGTCGACACTGCTCCACGACTGCACTTCCAGTGCC